>NZ_JBPFDE010000006.1:0-244128 GCF_051025595.1 Pantoea phyllosphaerae | reverse complement strand
AGGGTGGTTTTACCGTGGTCAACGTGACCGATGGTGCCCACGTTTACGTGCAGTTTGTTACGTTGAAATTGCTCTTTCGCCATGGCGATAATCCTTACGTTATGCCTTCATCATTGATGAAGGCATCAGTTCACAATTTTTAAACCGTGGCCTTATTTGCCACGAGCTTCAATAACGGCCTGAGCGACGTTGTTCGGCGCATCATCGTACTTCAGGAACTCCATGGAGTAAGAAGCACGGCCTTTGGTCAGAGAACGCAACTGGGTCGCGTATCCGAACATTTCAGACAGCGGAACTTCAGCGTGAATCTGAACGCCAGTAGCGTTAGATTCCTGACCTTTGAGCATACCACGACGACGGCTCAGGTCACCGATGACGTCACCGGTGTTCTCTTCCGGCGTCTCTACTTCTACCTTCATGATAGGCTCAAGCAGAACGGGCTGCGCTTTCTTAAAGCCATCTTTGAAGGCGATAGAAGCGGCCAGTTTAAACGCCAGCTCAGAGGAGTCAACGTCATGATAAGAACCGAAGTGCAGACGCACGCCCAGATCAACTACCGGGTAACCCGCCAGCGGACCAGATTTCAGCTGCTCCTGGATGCCTTTGTCAACCGCAGGGATGTATTCGCCAGGAATCACACCACCTTTGATATCGTTGACAAATTCGTAGCCTTTCGGGTTTGAACCCGGCTCCAGCGGGTACATGTCGATAACAACATGACCATACTGACCGCGACCACCAGACTGCTTAGCGTGTTTACCTTCGATATCGGTAACTTTAGAGCGAATCGCTTCGCGGTAAGCAACCTGAGGTTTACCCACGTTCGCTTCAACGTTGAATTCACGCTTCATGCGGTCAACGATGATGTCGAGGTGCAGCTCACCCATACCGGCGATGATGGTCTGGTTAGACTCTTCGTCAGTCCATACGCGGAATGACGGGTCTTCTTTCGCCAGACGACCCAGAGCCAGACCCATTTTTTCCTGGTCAGCTTTGGTTTTCGGCTCAACGGCGATAGAAATTACCGGCTCCGGGAACTCCATGCGCTCAAGGATGATGACGTTATCCGGGTCACACAGGGTGTCACCGGTGGTCACATCTTTCAGGCCAATCGCCGCTGCGATGTCGCCCGCACGAACTTCTTTGATCTCTTCACGCTTGTTAGCGTGCATCTGAACGATACGGCCCAGACGCTCACGGTTTGACTTAACCGGGTTAAATACAGTGTCACCCGTGTTAACCACGCCAGAATAAACGCGGAAGAAGGTCAGGTTGCCCACGAACGGGTCGTTGGCAATTTTGAATGCCAGCGCAGCAAACGGCTCTTTATCGTCAGAATGACGCACAGCCGGCGTGTCTTTACCGTCGTCCAGCATACCGTTGATCGCGGTAACGTCAGTCGGTGCTGGCAGGTATTCAACTACCGCATCCAGCATCGCCTGCACACCTTTGTTCTTGAATGCAGAACCACAGGTTACCAGGATGATTTCGTTGCGCAGTACGCGCTGACGCAGAGCGGTTTTGATCTCTTCTTCGCTCAGCTCTTCGCCGCTGAAGAATTTCTCCATCAGCTCTTCAGAAGCTTCTGCCGCCGCTTCGATCAGCTTGCCGCGCCACTCTTCAGCCAGTTCCTGCATGTCGGCCGGGATATCTTCGTAAACGAAGGTCACGCCCTGGTCGGCATCGTTCCAGTTGATGGCTTTCATTTTCACCAGGTCAACAACACCGGTGAATTTTTCTTCAGCGCCAATAGCCAGCTGAAGCGGAACCGGGTTTGCACCCAGACGCGCTTCCATCTGACCAACAACTTTCAGGAAGTTAGCACCCATGCGGTCCATTTTGTTAACGAACGCAATGCGTGGAACTTTATATTTGTTAGCCTGGCGCCATACGGTCTCAGACTGTGGCTGAACACCACCAACTGCACAGTAAACCATTACTGCACCATCAAGCACACGCATTGAACGCTCAACTTCGATGGTGAAGTCAACGTGTCCAGGGGTGTCGATGATATTGATGTGGTGTGGCTCAAACTGCTTAGCCATACCTGACCAGAAACAGGTGGTCGCTGCAGACGTGATGGTAATACCACGTTCCTGCTCTTGCTCCATCCAGTCCATGGTTGCGGCGCCGTCATGCACTTCACCGATTTTGTGGTTTACACCGGTGTAGAACAGAACGCGTTCGGTAGTAGTAGTCTTACCGGCGTCGATGTGAGCACTGATACCGATGTTACGATAGCGCTCAATGGGTGTTTTACGAGCCATTTGATTCCTCTGATTCTCGGACGTTCAAAGTTAGTCGACCCCAGCGGGTTGGCTTTTTGAGCGCCCGCTGGTTTAACAACAACTACGTGGTGATTACCAGCGGTAGTGTGCGAACGCCTTGTTGGCTTCAGCCATACGGTGAACGTCTTCACGTTTCTTAACTGCAGTACCTTTGTTTTCTGCAGCGTCAGAAAGTTCGTTCGCCAGGCGGAGAGCCATAGATTTATCACCGCGTTTACGAGCAGCTTCTACGATCCAACGCATTGCCAGAGCATTACGACGAACCGGACGGACTTCTACTGGTACCTGATAGGTAGAACCACCAACGCGACGTGACTTAACTTCGACAGTCGGACGTACGTTTTCAAGGGCTACTTCAAAGGCTTCCAGCTCGTTTTTACCAGAACGCTGAGCCAGGGTCTCAAGCGCAGTATAAACGATTGATTCAGCAGTAGATTTTTTACCATCTACCATCAGGATATTTACAAATTTGGCCAGCAGCTCTGATCCGAACTTAGGATCCGGCAGGATTTTACGCTGACCAATGACGCGACGACGTGGCATGGAAATACTCCGTTGTTAATTCAGGATTGTCCAAAACTCTACGAGTTTAGTTTGACATTTAAGTTAAAACGTTTGGCCTTACTTAACGGAGAACCATTAAGCCTTTGGCTTCTTCACGCCGTACTTGGAGCGAGCCTGCTTACGGTCTTTAACACCTGAGCAGTCCAGCGCGCCACGAACGGTGTGGTAACGCACACCTGGCAGGTCTTTAACACGACCGCCACGGATCAGGATCACGGAGTGTTCCTGCAGGTTATGACCTTCACCGCCGATATAGGAGGTAACTTCAAAACCGTTAGTCAGACGAACACGGCAAACTTTACGCAGTGCGGAGTTCGGTTTTTTCGGAGTGGTGGTGTACACACGGGTACAAACGCCACGTTTTTGCGGGCAAGCTTCCAGCGCAGGCACGTTGCTCTTTGCAACTTTGCGTACGCGTGGTTTGCGAACCAGCTGGTTAACTGTTGCCATTAAATAGCTCCTGGATTTGCTTTTGCTTCGTAAACACGTAATAAATCGCCCCGTATAACTACGAGGAGGCAGAATTTTAGGGCTGAGCCCATAGGGTGTCAAGAAATAACCAGGCTTTACGCATTACCAGGTCATTTGCTGCCGATGTTTTTCAGTGAGCGTGACGAAACCAGTATAGTCCACCGGTCTTATTTTGGCTGAAATTTGACCAGAAAGACCGCGAGCGATCACGTCCTCCGTCAGCACCCAGAGCGTTGCGGGCGATGTCAGCAAGCGGCTTAACGCGCTACTGCCTTCCAGCGCGCCCAGCACGCCATCCTGCAGCAGCAGCAAATCATCCTCCGCCGTCAGCAGGAGCAGCAGCGTGTCGAGGTCGCTGTACCAGGGTGAATGCATCAGGGTGTGTAACATAGCGCGCTCTTAAAAAGTGATGATGCGATCGTAGGTCGCCAGCTGCTGCTGCAGCGCTGCCGCATCCAGAATGCCGACATCCATAACGCGCGCGTCCTCTTCCGCCAGGCCGCGTTCACGCAGCGCTTCACGGCTGATATAGCACTGCTCAATATCATACAGCGCCAGCACGCCGAACGTGGCGGCATGATTGCGCGCGAGGATCCTCTCCGGCTGCTGGTCAGGCATAAGCTGCAGAACGCCGTCGCCGATAAAGAACAGCCCTATCGACTCGCTTAGCGCGCCGGTGGCGAGCGCGGCGTCGAGTCCCTCGCGGCCCGCGCTGCTGCCGTGAGGCGCGCGGGTAAAGACAAAAGCGACGCGGTTCATTAAAACTGCACCAGACGATCGCAGCCGAGCGCGGCTTCCGCCAGCGCGCCCAGGCCGCTAAGTTCAAATCCTGGCTGCAGATTGCTGCCCACCAGCTGCAGCCGCTCCGCCTCCTGCGCGTCGGTGATGCCGCGGCGTAGCGCGGCGGCCACGCAGATATTCAGCGCCACGCCCTGCTCCTGATGCAGGGCTAGCCAGGCGCGCACAATATCCGCTTCATCGCTGGCCGGCGCGGTAAGCTCATTGGCGTTCAGCACGCCCTCGCGATAGAAGAAGACGCTCTGCAGCTGATGACCCGCGGCCAGCAGCGCGCGGGCGAACAGCAAAGCGCTGCTCGCCTGCTGTGTACCGTAGGCCGGGCCGGTCACCAGCAGGGTATAGCGCATTAGCGCTCCTGCCCCTGGAAATCGCCGTTCTTGAACTGGCGAATATAGAGATAGACGGTGTGCTTAGAGATATTGAGGCGATCCGCGACCTGGTTGATCGCGTCTTTGATATCGAAGATGCCCTTCTCATAGAGATTCAGCACGATCTGACGATTCTTGGCGTTATTAGAGACATTGCGATCGGCGCTCACCTCTTCGATGGTGAACTCCAGCGTTTGCGTCACCAGATCTTCCACCGAGCTGGCGAAGTTCACGTTCGAATCGACCTGATGCATCTCCGGCGGCATAAAGGTCGACATAATTTGCGAGAAGGGCACATCAAGGTTCATGTTAATGCACAACAGCCCAATGACGCGCTGCTGTCGGTTACGTATCGCGATGGTGACCGACTTCATCAGCACGCCGCTTTTGGCGCGGGTGAAATAGGCGCGCGAAACGTTGCTGTCCGCACCATGCATGTCGTGCAGCATGCGCAGCGCCAGATCGGTAATCGGCGAGCCCACTTTACGGCCGGTATGCTCGCCGTTGGCGATGCGTACCGCCGAACATTTCAGATCTTCCAGCGAATGCAGCACGATTTCGCAGTGCGAACCAATCAGCATGGCAAGGCCGTCGACCACCGCCTCATAGGACCGGAGGATATCGTAGTCCGTCTGCTCGAAGGGACGCTGCTCCAGTAAATCGAAGTCGCTCAGTTCGCCGGGATTGAATGGATTTGACATCGAAGACATTACCCTAAATGGCTGGAGCCTGTCTCAGCGCAGCGGGCAGACTCTTTTTATTGGGAAAGTTATGCAGAGGATAGTCTGGCAAATGTCGCACGCTTATGCCAGAGCTTTGTCACAGGCGGGAAATGAAACCGCCGCCCGAAGGCGGCGGCAGACAGATTATTGAGATTTTTTCGCGTCGGCGGCTGGCGCCTGCGCTTTCTCATCTGCTTTAGGTGCTGGCTTGATGTCGAGCAGTTCAACATCGAACACCAGCGTCGAGTTGGCCGGAATGCCCGGCACGCCGTTTTTGCCGTAGGCGAGCTGTGGCGGGATCACCAGCTTGATTTTGCCGCCTTTCTTCACGTGCTTCAGGCCTTCGGTCCAGCCCGGAATCACGCCGTCGAGACGGAAAGAGAGCGGCTCGCCGCGCGTATAGGAGTTATCAAACTCGGTGCCGTCAATCAGGGTGCCTTTGTAGTTCACGACCACGGTATCGCTGTCTTTCGGCACGTCACCGCTGCCTTCTTTCTCTACTTTATAGAGCAGGCCAGATTCGGTTTTCTTCACGCCGCTCTCTTTGGCGAATTTGTCGGCAAAAGCGGTGCCTTTATCGGCGTTCTCTTTCGCATCTTTTTCCATCTTCGCCTGCGCAGCGCCTTTCACGCGGCCTTCAAAAGCCTGCAGGGTCTGCTCAATCTCTTGATCGGAGAGTTTGCTCTTGCCACCAAACGCATCCTGAACGCCAGCGATCAGCTGATCTTTATCCAGCTTGATGCCCAGTTTCTCCTGTTCCTTCAGGGAGTTGTCCATGTAGCGACCCAGCGAGGCGCCCAGAGCATAGGCTGATTGCTGGTCTTCATTTTTGAAGGCCGCATTTTTCGGTGCCTGCGGTGCCGCATCGCTCGCAGCAGGCGCTGCGGTCGCTTCGGCTGCCATTGCCAGCGGCGCGTTCAGCGCGATGGCCATGGTGGTGGCTAACATTGTGACTTTAAACAGTGATTTCATCCTTTCTCCAAAACCGAAGCGTCTCACCTCGGGAATTATTGCGGACTAAAGCTCCACACTATAACTGTACGCGGCAGCGGCGAACACTCCCGCAGCGTAATTACCCGGTTCTCCTCCGACCTTTTTTGCATCAGGAAGTTTCATCAGAGATGATGCTGCTAAGGCGTTATTCAACCCTTTACAGGCGAGGCGGCAAAGAAATCGGGTGATTCTTACGGGGGAAGCCGTAGAATCAGCGGCTGATGCGAGATTTGCAGCGTCGGACTATAAGGAGAGCTCATGCAACAATCAGAGTGGGAACAACGGCTTGAAGCGCTGGAAAGCAAACTGGCCTTTCAGGAGCTGACCATCGATCAGCTTAATCAGACGGTGGTGCAGCATGAGCTGGAAATGGCGAAAATGCGCGAGCAGCAGCGTCTGCTGCTGGATAAGCTGAAAGCGGCCGCACCCTCGATGGTGGCTTCGCAGTCAGAAGAGACGCCGCCTCCGCATTATTGATCTGTCCAGAATGGGTGAGCAGCGATGCCGCTTGCTCACCCATTCTTCGATCGCAAAGGCAAAAAAAAAGCCACCTGCGAAGGTGGCCTTTGAAATCGGGGTGGCTTAGTGGCTGCAGCCGCAACCGCCGTGGCTGCCGCAGCCGCCGTTGCCGTGATCGTGACCATGGTCATGATCGTGGTCATGGTCGTGACCGTGCTCGCCGTGAACGTGGCCGTGCGCCAGCTCTTCCGGGGTCGCTTCGCGGATCGCGACGACTTCCACGTTGAAGTTCAGGTTCTGACCCGCCAGCATGTGGTTGCCGTCAACCACGACGTGCTCATCTTCCACTTCGGTGATTTCGACCGGAACCGGACCCTGATCGGTTTCCGCCAGGAAGCGCATGCCAACCTGCAGTTCGTCAACGCCCATAAAGACGTCTTTCGGTACGCGCTGCACCAGATTATCGTCATACTGGCCGTATGCATCGTTAGCCGGAATATGCACGTCAAACTTGTCGCCGACATCGTGATTTTCCAGCGCTTTTTCCAGACCAGAAATCAGGGAACCATGACCGTGCAGATAGTCTAACGGCGCACTTACCGGCGACTCGTCAACCAACACACCATCTTCTGTACGTACCTGATAGGCCAGGCTCACCACCAGGTCTTTTGCTACTTTCATGATATCTCCTAACCGTTGAGAACTAAGATCCCGTCTCATTGGTCTATTCTTACGTGCAATAACACCAACCAGAAAGGTTCGGGGCTGAGATCGCCTCTTGCGCGACGCGATTAACCTCAGCGTTAGTGGCGCCGATTGTATCGGAATTCAATCCCGCTGTAAGTTTAAGCGTAAAAAAAGCTGCGCCATTTCGCTACTCGGGATGGAAAATACCGATCACTTGCTCCTGGCTGCGAACCTGATCGCGAACCTGCTTATCCGCCTCGCGCATCTGGTGTCCGCACTTCACGCACTCCACGACGTCAACGTTGTTTTCTCGCCACATCGCCAGCGTGTCTTTTTCCTGACAGTGCGGGCAAACCGCACCGGCAATAAATCGTTTACGCATAATCGTTAACCTGTTCGCTGTTACTGATCTTCATCCCAGTCGTCGATCTGTCGTCTCTCATGCTGCATCTCGCGCTGGAAAATATCCTCCAGCTCGCGCCGCGCCTCGCGCACGCGGGAGATCTGGGCGTTATCGGTGTGATTCGGCATCAGCTCGCGCAGCATACGCATATCGAGACGGCGGAAGTGCAGCTGCGCGCGCTGTGCCTGGTGCGGATGCATACCGACCGAAATCAGCGCTTTGCGTCCCAGCTCCAGCGCGCTGGAGAAGGTTTCACGCGAGAACTGCGTAACGCCCGCCTGCAGCAGCTCGTGCGCCTCGACGCGTCCGCGCGCTCGTGCCACGATCTCCAGCTGCGGAAAGTGCTGCTGACAGAGATGCACGATGGCCATGGTATCTTCCGGCTCGTTGCAGGTGATGACGATCGACTGCGCGCTGGCCGCACCGGCGGCGCGCAGCAGCTCCAGCTCGGTGGCATCGCCATAGTAAACCTTGTAGCCATATTTGCGCATCAGGCTGACCGCGCTGATGTCGCGCTCCAGCACCGTAATCCTTTTATTATTGGCCATTAACAGGCGACCCACCACCTGCCCCATTCGGCCGAAGCCCACCACGATCACCTGCGGCTGGTCATCCTCCACGAACGGCTTTTCGCCATCTTCGTCCACTTCATTAAAGCGCCGCGCCAGCAGCTTATCGATCGCCTGCATCAGCAGCGGGGTGGTCATCATCGACAGCGTGACCGTCACCAGCAGTAATGGCAGCTGATCGCCAGCGAACAGCCGCGCCGACGAGGCGGCGGAAAAGAGCACAAAGGCGAATTCGCCGCCCTGGCTCAGCACGCCGGCGAACTGCTGACGCTCCGAGCTGCGCAGGCCGTAGACCCGCGCCAGCACATAGAGCACCAGCGTCTTCACCGTGACCAGAATCAGCACGCCGAGCAGGATCGCCAGAATATGGGTATAGAGCACGCCGAGGTTAAGCGCCATGCCGACGGAGATAAAGAACAGCCCAAGCAGCAGCCCTTTAAAGGGATCGATGGCGACTTCCAGTTCGTGGCGGTACTCGCTTTCCGCCAGCAGGATGCCGGCGATAAAGGTACCCAGCGCCATCGACAGTCCGAGTGCATCCATGAACAACGCCGAGCCCAGCACCAGCAGCAGCGCGGCGGCGGTAAAGACCTCACGCACGCCGGAGGCGGCGATAAAGCGAAAAATCGGCCGCAGCAGGTAGCGTCCACCCACCAGCATCCCAGCGAAGGCCAGCACCTTCATGCCGACCTTCATCCAGTCGATATTGCCACTGTCGCTGCCCGCCAGCAGCGGCACCAGCGCCAGCGCCGGGATCACCGCCAGGTCCTGGAACAGCAGCACCGAAAAGCCGAGCTGCCCAGCTTCGCTGCGGTTCATGCCTTTGTCTCGCATCAGCTGCAGCGCCATCGCAGTCGAGGACATCGCGAGGCCGATACCGCCAATCACCGCGGCCTGCCAGCTAAAGTCGCTCAGCCACAGCAGCACGCCGAGGATGCCGGCGGAGATCAGCACCTGCGCCGCGCCGACGCCGAAAATCGAACGCCGTAACGCCCAGAGCTTCGAGGGATTCAGCTCCAGCCCGATAATAAACATCAGGAACACTACGCCCAGCTCCGAGAAGTGCAGGATCTCCTCGACGTCGCTGATAAAGCCCAGTCCCCAGGGGCCGATAGCGATACCGGCCACCAGATAGCCCAGCACTGCGCCAATGCCGAGACGCGCGGCGATCGGCACAATCAGCACCGCCGCTACCAGATAGATCACGCCTGCGGTCAGCAGCGTTTGTCCTTCCATCAGAGACCTCCGTTGGGCAGCGGCGCGGCGAGCCATTCGCCATAGGCGCGGGCAAAATGGCTCATCACCTCTTTCGGCTGTCGCCGCGCCCAGTAAAGGATCATCGGCGTCATCCAGTGCATGCGGCACATCTGCGCGGTAAGTTCGAACGGACGCATAATGTCTGACATGGAATAGCGGTTAAGGCCGCTCTGCTGATAGGCCGCCTCTGGCTCGCCGGTGGTGATGACGCTGCGCCAGTATTTGCCTTCCAGCGCATTGCCGTCGACGCCGTTAGCGAAGCCGCGCGACAGCACGCGATCCAGCCACTCTTTCAGCAGCGCGGGGCAGCTATAGGTATAGAGCGGGTGCTGGAAAACGATCACCTGATGTTCGCGCAGTAGCTGCTGTTCATAGTGAATATCGATAAAAAAATCAGGATAGTGGGCGTACAGATCGTGTACGGTGACGTTCTCCTGTTTCTGGGCCGACTGCAGCAGGACCCGATTCGCTATCGACTCCTGCGTTTCCGGATGGGCATAAAGCAGCAAAACTTTTGCTGGCTGCGACATAGTTATCCTCTTCCAAAGCGTCGTCATAGCGGCGCTTTTCCGCTACCATGCACGACGCGACACCCTCTAATTATGTGGTGGGTAAATTAACATATTCTGACGATACGGCGCTTATGATTGTCTTTTCTTCTCTGCAAATCCGCCGCGGCGTCCGCGTGCTGCTCGATAACGCTTCCGCTACCATCAATCCCGGCCAGAAAGTCGGCCTGGTGGGTAAAAACGGCTGTGGCAAATCGACCCTGCTGGCGCTGTTGAAAGGCGAGATCGCCAGCGACGCGGGCGGCGTGACCTTTCCCGGCAACTGGGCGCTGGCCTGGGTTAACCAGGAGACCCCGGCACTGAGCAAACCGGCGCTGGAATACGTTATCGACGGCGATCGCGAATATCGCGAGCTTGAAACAGAGCTGGCGGAGGCCAATCAGCGCAACGACGGCAACGCCATCGCGCTGCTGCACGGCAAGCTGGACGCTATTCAGGCGTGGAGCATTCATGCCCGCGCCTCGAGCCTGCTGCACGGCCTCGGCTTTAGCCAGGAGCAGCTGAACCGTCCGGTGAGCGACTTCTCCGGCGGCTGGCGTATGCGCCTTAACCTTGCGCAGGCGCTGGTCTGCCGTTCAGATCTGCTGCTGCTCGACGAACCCACTAACCACCTCGATCTCGACGCGGTGATCTGGCTGGAGCGCTGGCTAAAAAGCTACGAAGGCACGCTGATCCTGATCTCGCACGACCGCGACTTCCTCGATCCGGTGGTGGATAAAATCATCCATATCGAGCAGGAAAGTCTCTACGAATACACCGGCAACTACAGCTCGTTCGAACGTCAGCGCGTCGCAAAACTGGCACAGCAGCAGGCGCTGTTTGAAAGCCAGCAGGAGAAAGTGGCGCATCTGCAAAGCTATATCGACCGCTTCCGCGCCAAGGCCTCAAAAGCGAAGCAGGCGCAGAGCCGCATCAAGATGCTGGAACGCATGGAGATGATTGCGCCGGCACACGTCGACAACCCTTTCAGCTTCAGCTTCCGCGCGCCGGAAAGTTTGCCGAACCCGCTGCTGAAGATGGAGAAAGTCACCGCAGGCTACGGCGAGCGCATTATTCTCGACGCTATCAAGCTCAATCTGGTGCCGGGCTCGCGCATCGGCCTGCTGGGCCGCAACGGCGCGGGCAAATCGACGCTGATTAAGCTGCTGGCAGGCGAACTGGCTCCGCTTGACGGTGAAGTCGGGCTAGCGAAAGGCATTAAGCTAGGCTACTTCGCGCAGCATCAGCTGGAGTATCTGCGCAGCGACGAGTCACCGCTGCAGCATCTGGCGCGCCTTGCGCCGAAGGTGCTGGAGCAGCAGCTGCGCGACTACCTCGGCGGCTTCGGCTTCCAGGGCGATAAGGTCAGCGAAGTGACAGCGCGCTTCTCCGGCGGCGAAAAGGCGCGGCTGGTGCTGGCGCTGATCGTCTGGCAGCGCCCTAACCTGCTGCTGCTCGACGAGCCAACCAACCACCTCGATCTCGATATGCGTCAGGCGCTGACCGAAGCCTTGATCGATTTCGAAGGCGCGCTGGTGGTGGTCTCGCACGATCGTCATCTGCTGCGCGCCACCACCGACGATCTTTACCTGGTGCATGACGGCAAGGTTGATATCTTCCCGGGCGATCTGGAGGATTACCAGCAATGGCTGAGCGACCTGCAGAAGCAGCAGGCGCAGGCGGACGCCGCGCCGAAGCAGGACAACGGCAACAGCGCGCAGGCGCGTAAAGATCAGAAGCGTCGTGAGGCTGAGCTGCGCGCGCAGACGCAGCCGCTGCGCAAAGCGATCGAGAAGCTGGAGAAGCAGATGGCGAAATGGCAGACCCAGCTCACCGAAGCGGAAGCTCAGCTTGCTGACGGCGACATCTACGATCCATCCCGCAAGGCGGATCTCACCGCGGCGCTGCAGCGTCAGGCAGAGAGCAAAGCGGCGCTGGAAGAGGTCGAGATGGCGTGGCTGGACGCTCAGGAGCAGCTGGAGGCGATGCTCGCCTCCTGATTTTTCGCTTTTCGCTTTTCGCTTTTCGCTTTTCGCTTTTCGCTTTTCGCTTTTCGCTTTTCGCTTTTCGCTTTTCGCTTTTCACGGACTTAAAACGATCGTACCGGAGCGAGACAAGGCGCCAGCCGCGCCATAAGCGGAGCATAATGACGTATGTGAGCATTATGGCGCAGCGCAGCAACGCGGTCGCAGCCCGGTACGGACGTTTTAATGTAAGAGCGCCATAAGCGGAGCATAATGACGTATGTGAGCATTATGGCGCGGCGCAGCAACGCGGTCGCAGCCCGGTACGGACGTTTTAATGTAAGAGCGCGGCGCGGCGCGGCAACGCAGTCGCAGCCCGGTACGGACGTTTTAAAAGGGCTGATCCCCCAGCACCGTCGCCCGGTGCATAACGCGCCTTGCCGGATAATAATCCGCATTCGCATAGTGCTGCGTCACACGGTTATCCCAGATCGCCACGTCGTTCGGCTGCCAGCGCCAGCGCACCTGAAACTCCGGCTTCGTCGCATGCGCATAGAGCAGCGCCAGCACAGCCTGGCTCTCTTTCTCGCTCAGCTCGACAATCCGCGTGGTAAATCCCTCATTCACAAACAGCGCCTTGCGCTCGCTCACCGGATGAGTGCGCACCACCGGATGCTGCACCGGCGGATGTTTCGCTACCGCCTCCTGCCAGCGCTGATGCTCCTCTTCGGTTCGACGATATTTATACTCCTGGAACGATTTTCTGAAGTCATGCTCCGCATGCAGCCCCTCCAGCAGCGTCTTAATCGGGGCGGAAAGGGCTTCATAGGCTGCGATGCCGCTTGCCCACAGGGTATCGCCGCCTGACTCAGGCAGCAGCTTCGACGCCAGAATTGCCACCGCCGGCGGCGTGCTGATAAAGGTCACGTCGGTGTGCCAGTTGTCATTGTCCGGCGGATTATCCCGATGGGTATCCAGCACGATAATCTCCTCTACCCCGTCGGCGTGCGGATAAACCGGATGGATATGCAGGTCGCCGAAGCGCGCCGCCAGCGCGCGCTGCTGGTGCGGCGTAACCGGCTGGTCGCGCAGAAACAGCACCTGATGGCGCAGCAGCGCATGATAGAGCTGTTCAAACTGGGCGTCGCTGAGCGGCCGGGTTAAATCGAGATTCGCCACCTGTGCGCCGATGTAGGGGCCGAGCGCGGTGATAGTCAGCTTTTCGTTCATGAATGTTCTCCATTCCAGGGCGTCAGATGACGCTGCAGGGCGCGCAGCCCGAGTTCTAAGGTAAAGGCAATCAGCGCGATAACCGCGATGCCCGCCAGCACGACGTCGGTCGCCAGAAATTCGCCAGCGGACTGCACCATAAAGCCGAGCCCGCGCGTTGCGGCGATCAGCTCCGCCGCCACCAGCGTCGACCAGCCGACGCCGAGGCCGATGCGCAGGCCGGTCAGGATCTCCGGCAGCGCGCCAGGCAGGATCACCCAGCGCAGCAGCTGCCAGCGGCTGGCGCCCAGCGACTGGGCGGCGCGGATGCGCACCTGCTGGGTATTGCGCACCCCCGCCAGGGTTGAGAGCGTCACCGGCGCAAAAATTGCCAGATAGATCAACAGGATTTTGGAGGTTTCGCCGATACCGAACCAGATCACAATCAGCGGCAGACAGGCAAGCGGCGGCACGGGGCGGTAGAGCTCAATCAGCGGATCAAGCAGGCCGCGCACCGCCGGGCTCAGGCCCATTGCGATGCCGACCGGAATGCCGATGGCCGCCGCGGCGAACAGGGCGACCAGCATGCGCGTCAGGCTGGCGGCGAGGTGCTGCCACAGCGTGGCGTCCATAAAGCCCTGCGGGCTGGCGATCAGCAGCAGCTTGCTCAATACCTGCTGCGGCGCAGGCAGGAACAGCGGACTAATCAGCCCCAGCGCCGTGATGCTCCACCAGATCAGCAGCAGCAGCGCCAGGCTCAGCAGGCTCAGGCTGAACGAGCGGGAAAAAGGCCAGCGCAGACGGCGACGCGCCGCCGTCGTTTTGTCGTTGATCACCGCGCTCATGCAAAGGCCTCCCGCTGCTCGAACACCCGACTCAGCACATATTCGCGCTGCGCAATAAAAGCGGGATCGGATTTGATGGCGCGGCAGGGTTCGCCGGCGGCAAAGCGCTGGCCGAAGTTAAGCTTCAGGCGCTCCACGATGCGGCCCGGCCCCGGCGAAAGCAGCAGCAGCTCGCTGGCGAGAAACACTGCCTCTTCGATATCGTGCGTGATAAGAAAAATTTGCTTGCCGCTGTCGCGCCACAGCGTCAGCAGCAGGGTTTGCATTTGCTCGCGGGTAAAGGCGTCCAGCGCGCCGAAAGGCTCGTCGAGCAGCAGCAGCTGCGGATCCGCCGCCAGCGCGCGGGCGATGCCGACCCGCTGGCGCTGACCGCCGGAGAGCTGCCAGATGGGACGGTTCTCCGCGCCTTCCAGTCCCACCTTCTTAATCAGCCGCCGTGCGATGGCGTTGCGCTCGCCGCGCGCCATGCCCGCAAGCTGCAAACCGAAAGCGACATTGTCCAGCACGTTGCGCCACGGCAGCAGCCCTTCATGCTGAAACACCACGCCGCGCTCCGCGCCCGGCCCGCTGATGGTTTTCCCCTCCAGCGTGATGCTGCCGGACTCGACCGGCAAAAAGCCGGCGATCAGGTTCAGCAGCGTGGTTTTGCCGCAGCCCGACGGGCCAAGCGCCACCAGCAGCTCGCCTTTATCCAGCTGCAGGTTGATATCCTGCAGCGCGGGTCGTCCGTCATAACGCGCGTTAAGATGAGCGATGCGCAGCATGGGGTTCTCCTTACTGTTTTGCCAGCGGCTCGACAAAGCGGGTGGTGACGAAATCGCTGTAGTCGGCGCTCGCCTGCGGCACTTTGCCCTGATCCTTCAGGAATTTCGCCGTATCGACGATCGCCTGATTAACCGGTTTGCCCAGCTGTTCCACCTGCTGCTGCGCCGTGAGGTAGGTGTTGCCTTTCACCAGATCCGCTACCTGCGCTTCCGGCACGCCGCTCAGGCGCGACAGCTTGCTCAGGTTATCCGGCTGCTTCAGCCATCTATCCGGGTTCTCGATGTAAGGTTTCTGCGCCTCAAGGGCGCTGCGGGCAAAGGCGGTCACCACCTCAGGATGCGCTTTCGCGAAATCTTTGCGCACCACCCAGACGTCGAGCGTCGGCGAGCCCCACTGCCCCACCTGGGAAGAGTCGGTCAGCACCTTGCCATCTTTCTCCAACTGGTTGACGGCGGGCGCCCAGACGTAAGCGCCGTCGATATCGCCGCGCTGCCAGGCGGCGATAATCGCGGGCGGCTGAAGGTTCACCAGCTGCACCTCGGTCGGCTTAATGCCCCAGTGCTTCAGCGCCGCCAGCAGGCTGTAGTGGGTGGTGGAAATAAAGGGCACGGCGATGCGCTTGCCAATAAGATCTTTCGGGCCGCTGATGCTTTTTTTCACTACCAGCGCCTCGGAGTTGCCGAGCTGGGAGGCGAGTAAAAAGGCTTCGATCGGCAGCTGCTGGGTGGCGGCTACCGCCAGCGGGCTGGAGCCGATATTGCCGATCTGCACGTCGCCCGACGCCAGCGCGCGCAGCACGCCCGCTCCGCTGTCGAACTTACGCCAGTCGACGGTCGCGCCACTCTCTTTGGCGAAGGTGTTGTCCGCCTGCGCCACTTTGGCCGGTTCGGCGGAGGTCTGGTACGCCACCGTGACGTTGACGGCCTGCGCCTGAAAGACCAGCAGCGAAAGCGCCGCGGCCAGAATCGTTAAGGGTCTTTTTACTGCCATGGGGTCGCACTCCGCCGGAATCTGATGATGGGCGCAGTGTCGCCAGCGGCGATGATTTCATAAAGGAATTAAAAATTATTCTTAATAAACAGATGTTCTTAGATCATGATCGGTAAAGCTGATGCAAAATCTGACAATAGATGCGCCATTATTCAGACAAAATGGCAGGCGCTCACATTGCCGCTGTGCTATTGATAGGGCTCTACGGTAAACCGATAAAAAAAGGGTTGCGGCAACATGTCCATCGAGAAGGTCGCGCTGCTGGCGGGCGTATCAAAAGCAACGGTATCCCGCGTGCTTAACGCGCATCCAGGGGTAAAAGCGGATACGCGCGATCGGGTGCTGGCGGCGATCTCCGCCAGCGACTATCAGCCCAATTTGCTGGCGCGCCAGCTGCGCACCGCCCAGAGCCATATGCTGCTGGTGCTGATCTCCGATATTACCAATCCTTTCTGCTCGCGCGTGGTGCAGGGTATCGAAGCGGAAGCGGAGGCGCAGGGCTACCATATTCTGCTCTGCAACTCCGCCTCGCAGCTGCGGCGCGAATCTGCCTGGCTCGGCCTGCTAAGCGGCAAAGTGGTAGATGGCGTCATCACCATGGATGCGGCATCCGGGTTGCAGGATATTGCCGCCCTTATCGGCGACGCGCCCTGGGTGCAGTGCGCGGAATACGATCCCGCTATACCGGCCTCTTCCGTCGCTATCGACAACCGCCATGCGGCGCAGGAGACGGTACGCTATCTGGCAGGCAAAGGCCGCCGCCGTATCGGGCTGGTAAACAGCGATATGCGTTACCTCTATTCACACCAGCGGGAGGCGGGCTATCGTGCAGGTCTGGATCAGCTGGCGCTGCCGTGGCGCAGCGTCGCTTATGCAAAGGAAATTTCATGCGAGGCGGGCAGCCAGGCGCTGCGTCAGCTTTTGCAGCAGCCCGAACCGCCGGATGCGGTGCTGGCGGTATCGGACGTGCTGGCGGTAGGCGTGGTGCACGCCGCGCGGGAGGCGGGTCTGCGCGTGCCGGAAGATCTCGCCGTCGTCGGCTTTGACGGCATCCCCTTCACCAGCAGCCTCAACCCGCCGCTGACCACCGTCGAACAGCCGATGTATCAGTTAGGCGCGCGCAGCGTGCAGCTTTTGCTGCAGCGCATTCGTCGTCCGGCGTCACCCGTCGTGCGCGAAGTGCTGCCCTGGACGCGCGTCGAGCGCGCCTCCAGCTAGCTCAGCGCCAGATCAGCAGCACGCAGGCGGCGGTCAGCAGGCCCATTGCCAGGTTAAAAAGGGTCCAGGCGCGGCGGCTGCGCAGGATGCGGCCGATCATCGCGCCGAAGCCGATCCAGATAATGCCCGCCACCAGGTTAACCAGGAACATACCAAAGCTGATGGCCGTCACCGAGTGCAGATAGGCGGAGCCGGCAAGGCTGAAGCTGGCGATCGCCCCCAGCGCCATCAGCCAGGCTTTTGGATTGATCAGCTGCAGCAGACCGCCCTGCCAGAACGGCATCGGTTTTGGCGGTGCGTCGCCGGTTTCCAGCTCTTCATAGGCGGCGGTGGCGATTTTCCACGCCAGCCAGAGCAGATAAAGACTACCGGCAATCTTCAGGATAAGGTGTAGCGCGGGATAGAGCAGGATCAGGCTGCCGACGCCGAACGCCACCATTAGCAGCATCAGCTGCATGCCGATCATAATGCCGATCATGAGCGGCACCGTGCGCCAGAAGCCGAAATTGGCGCCTGACGCGGTGAGTAACATATTATTAGGCCCTGGCGTGATAGCAGCGACCCAGAGAAAACCCAACATTGAGAAAAACAGGCTCAGTTCCATGAACGGGCGCTCCTTACCCCCAGATTCGCAACAAGCCTAACGAAGCTAACAGTGTGATATGAATCAGACAAGTGCTGGCGATATGAATTTTCCTCCTGAGGCAGCGGCGAGCTTTATGCCGCCGCGCGCCCTGCGCAATCCGCATCTGCAGACGGTGCTGCCGCGTCTGGTGCGCCGTCGCCTGCTGCTACGTCCGCACTGGCAGCGCCTCGACCTGCCGGACGGCGACTTCGTCGATCTCGCCTGGAGCGAAGAGCCGCAGCAGGCGAGCCATAAGCCGCGCGTGGTGCTGTTTCACGGCCTTGAAGGCAACTTCCATAGTCCTTACGCTCACGGGCTGATGCACGCCTGCCAGCGTCAGGGCTGGCTCGGCGTGGTGATGCACTTTCGCGGCTGCAGCGGCGAGCCGAATCGCCTGCATCGCATCTATCACTCCGGCGAAACCGAAGACGCCGCCTTTTTTCTGCGCTGGCTGAAAACGCGCTGGGGCGATGTGCCAACCGCTGCGGTGGGCGTCTCGCTCGGCGGCAATATGCTGGGCTGCCTGCTCGGCAGGCTGGGCGACGCCGCGCCGCTCGACGCCGGGGTCATCGTCTCGGCGCCGCTGCTGCTGGAGCCGTGCAGCCTGAAGCTGGAACAGGGCTTTTCACGCTTTTATCAGCGCTATCTGCTCGATCAGCTGAAAAAGAACGCCGAGCGCAAGCTGCGCGTCTGGCCGGGCACGCTGCCGGTGGATCTGTCGCAGCTCAGGGCGCTGCGTCGCCTGCGCGACTTTGACGACGCCATTACCGCCCGCGCCCACGGCTTTCTTGACGCGGGCGACTACTACCGTCGCGCCAGCGCCATGCCGCTGCTGAAAAATGTGCGCAAACCCTTGCTGATCATCCACGCGAAAGACGATCCTTTTATGACTGACGAGGTGATCCCACAGCCGGATCGGCTCTCAGCCAGTACCACCTATCAACTCACGCCCTATGGCGGACACGTTGGCTTTGTCGGCGGCACGCTGCGTCAACCGCAGATGTGGCTCGAGCAGCGTGTGCCGCAGTGGCTTACACAGTGGCTCTCATCATGATTATTCCCTGGCAACAGCTCGATCCCGATACCCTGACCAACCTGATTGAAGCCTTTGTGCTGCGTGAAGGCACCGACTATGGCGAGCAGGAGCGCAGCCTGGCGCAAAAGGTGGCGGACGTGCGCCGCCAGCTGGAGCGCGGCGACGTGGTGCTGGTCTGGTCGGAACTGCATGAAACCATCAACATCATGCCGCGCAGCGAATTCCGCGGCTGATGCGCCAACGCGCTTTTCGTGTTAACAATGCTCATCGCCCGACTTCACAGGGAGCTTTTCCATGTCAGCACGACACCCGATTATTGCGGTAACCGGCTCCAGCGGTGCCGGCACCACCACCACCAGCCTGGCGTTTCGTAAAATTTTCCAGCAGCTCAATCTGCACGCCGCCGAGCTGGAGGGCGACAGCTTCCACCGCTATACGCGGCCGGAAATGGATATGGCTATCCGCAAGGCGCGTGATTTAGGGCGCCACGTTAGCTATTTCGGCCCGGAAGCCAACGACTTTGGCCTGCTTGAACAGACCTTTATCGACTACGGCAATACGGGCAAAGGCCAGTCGCGCAAATATCTGCACACCTACGACGAAGCGGTGCCCTGGAATCAGGTGCCGGGCACGTTTACGCCGTGGCAGCCGCTGCCGGACAATACCGACGTGCTGTTTTACGAAGGGCTACACGGCGGCGTGGTGACGCAGCAGCATAACGTGGCGGAAAAAGTCGATCTGCTGGTGGGTGTGGTGCCGATCGTCAACCTGGAGTGGATCCAGAAGCTGGTGCGCGACACCAGCGAGCGCGGCCACTCGCGCGAGGCGGTGATGGACTCGGTGGTGCGCTCAATGGAGGATTACATTAACTTCATTACGCCGCAGTTTTCGCGCACCCATCTTAACTTCCAGCGCGTCCCGACCGTGGATACCTCCAATCCGTTCGCCGCGCGCGAAATCCCGTCGCTGGACGAGAGCTTCGTGGTCATTCACTTTCGCGGGCTGGAGAATATCGACTTCCCTTACCTGCTGGCGATGCTGCAGGGCTCCTTTATTTCGCATATCAATACGCTGGTGGTGCCGGGCGGCAAGATGGGGCTGGCGATGGAGCTGATTATGGCGCCGCTGGTGCAGCGGCTGATGGAAGGCAAACAGATCGCCTGACCAAACAATGAGTAGACGGCTCATAAGCGTAAAACGCGGGCGAGATGGGCAGAAGAGCAAAGCGTCCCGCGACAGGGATGTCGCGGGCCGAGCGAGCATGGATGCCTTGAGCGACGTTGCGATCGGCCCCTCTCACCCGCGTGAGCACCTTGCCAAAAAGTTTACGTTTTACAGCGCGACCACTTCGTAGCTGTGGGTCATCTCTACGCCCTTGCCCAGCATTAACGCCACCGAACAGTACTTCTCCGCCGAGAGATCCACCGCGCGCGCCACCGCTTTATCGCTCAGCGCCTTGCCGGTCACCACGAAATGCAGATTGATATGGGTAAACAGGCGCGGCGCCTCTTCACGACGCTCCGAGGTGAGTTTCACCTCGCAGTCCACCACATCGTTACGGCCTTTTTGCAAAATAGAGACCACGTCGATGGCGCTGCAGCCGCCCGCGGCCATCAGCACCATCTCCATCGGACTGGGCGCTTTATCGCCCGAGTTGCCGTCCATCAGGATCTGATGCCCTGACGACGACTCACCGAGAAAGGTTAATCCTTCGACCCACTTCACTCTTGCCTGCATGTTTCCACCTCAAGAATAGCCCGTTTGCCGCCAGAGTACGCGTTCGCCTGACAAACAGCAATCCAGAGTAATCCCCCCTCTGCTGAAGCGAGACAACAGAAGACAGTCGGCAAAAGCTGTGCTACAAACAGTGCTGAAAATAGTTCGTTCTGTTAAGGACGAAGACGGGACACATCAAGCGCCTGGCGCAAAATAAGGCCCGAATAATCTCCTTCAGGAGAAACGCTTGAAGCTTTCATCGCCTGGCAGGGATTAATCCCCCCGCGTTTTGGGCACGATTACAATAGAGGATAATAGCGAATGGTTCTCGGCAAACCGCAAACAGACCCTACACTCGAATGGTTCCTGTCCCATTGCCATATTCACAAATATCCATCCAAAAGTACGCTGATTCATCAGGGTGAGAAGGCTGAAACCCTCTACTACATCGTGAAAGGTTCCGTTGCGGTGCTGATCAAAGATGAAGAGGGCAAAGAGATGATCCTCTCTTACCTGAATCAGGGTGATTTTATCGGTGAGCTTGGCCTGTTTGAAGAAGGTCAGGAGCGCAGCGCCTGGGTACGTGCGAAAACCGCGTGCGAAGTAGCGGAAATTTCCTACAAGAAATTCCGCCAGCTTATCCAGGTGAATCCGGATATTTTAATGCGTCTCTCTTCGCAGATGGCGCGCCGTCTGCAGGTTACATCGGAAAAAGTGGGCAATTTAGCTTTCCTCGACGTGACCGGACGTATTGCACAAACCCTGCTTAACCTGGCGAAGCAGCCAGACGCCATGACGCATCCCGACGGCATGCAAATCAAAATTACTCGTCAGGAAATTGGCCAAATCGTTGGTTGCTCGCGCGAAACCGTGGGCCGCATTTTGAAAATGTTGGAAGACCAGAATCTGATTTCCGCACACGGCAAAACCATTGTCGTTTACGGCACCCGCTGATTTCCTCTCATACACGGCGTGATGTCACCGTTACGCCGCTACTGCTTTTAGTGAAGTGATGTGGCGCCGAATCATCTATCACCCCGAAGTTAACTATGCCCTGCGGCAGACGCTGGTGCTCTGCATTCCGGTGGCGCTCGGCTGGTTATTCGGCGATCTGCAAAAAGGGCTGCTCTTCTCTCTGGTTCCCGCCTGCTGCAACGTGGCGGGCCTGGATACGCCCCATAAACGCTTCTTCAAACGTCTGATCGTCGGCGGCTCGCTGTTCGCGCTCGGCAGCTTTCTCATCCAGCTATTAACCCTGAAAGGGGTACCGCTGCCTGCGGTGCTCTTTGCCCTGCCGCTGCTGCTGGGCGTCACCGGCGAAATCAGCCCGCTGCACGGCCGTCTGCTCTCCGGCACGCTGGTGGCGGCCATCTTTACCCTGAGCCTGATCGGCCGCATGCCAATCTATGTGCCACCGCTGCTCTATATCGGCGGCACGCTCTGGTACGGACTCTTTAACTGGTTCTGGTTCTGGCTCTGGAAAGAGCAGCCGATGCGCGAAACCCTGAGCCTGAT
Organism: Pantoea phyllosphaerae; assembly: GCF_051025595.1. Taxonomy (NCBI): domain Bacteria; kingdom Pseudomonadati; phylum Pseudomonadota; class Gammaproteobacteria; order Enterobacterales; family Erwiniaceae; genus Pantoea; species Pantoea phyllosphaerae. The sequence goes on along the minus strand of NZ_JBPFDE010000006.1, from coordinate 222,118 downwards.
CTACCGCGAGCTGGCGGACTACTGCGACGCGAAATATACCCTGCTGACCCAGCTTACCGACCCGGAAAAGGCGCTGCCGCCGCTGCTGGCGCGCCAGCAGAAAGCGGTCGATCTGATCAATACCTGTTATCAGCAGATGCATATGCTCTCCGCCAGCCGCGACAACAGCCATAAACGTCTGACGCGCGCGTTCCAGGTGGCGCTCGACCTGCAGGAGCATATCTCCGTCAGCCTGCATCAGCCGGAAGAGGTGCAGAAGCTGGTAGAGCGCAGCCATGCGGAAGCGGTGATCCGCTGGAACGCCAAAATCATCTCGGCGCGGCTGCGCGCGCTGGCCGACGCCATTCTCTACCATCAGTTGCCGAGTCGATTCGATATGGATAAGCCGCTCGGCGCGCTGGAGAAGATCGCCCGCCAGCATCCCGACAATCCCGTGGGCCACTTCTGCTCCTACCACTTCAGCCGCATCGCGCGCGTGCTGCGCACGCAAAAACCGCTCTATCAGCGTGACCTGATGACCGATCGCCAGCGCCGCCTGCCGCTGCTGCCCGCGCTGCGCAGCTATCTTTCGCTGAAGTCCGCCGCGCTGCGCACCGCGGCGCGCTTCGCCGTGATGCTGATGTTCGGCAGCGCGCTGGCGCTGCTGTTCGATATTCCCAAACCCTACTGGATCCTGATGACCATTATGTTCGTCAGCCAGAACGGCTACAGCGCCACGCGGGTGCGCATCCAGCACCGGGCGCTGGGTACCTTTGCCGGCCTGGCGATCGCCGCCGCCTCGCTGCGTTTCGCGGTGCCGGAATCGCTGGTGCTGCTGTTTATGCTGATAGTGACGCTGGTGAGTTATCTGGTGACGCGTAAATATTACGGCTGGTCGATGATCGGCTTTACCGTGACGGCGGTTTATTCGCTGCAGCTATTGTCGCTGAACGGCGCGCAGTTCTTGCTGCCGCGTCTGATGGACACGCTAATGGGCTGCCTGATCGCCTTCGGCGGTATGCTGTGGCTGTGGCCGCAGTGGCAAAGCGGGCTGCTGCGTCAAAACGCCCACGACGCGCTGGAAACCTATCAGGATGCGCTGCGGCTGCTGCTGGGGCCGGAGCAGGAGGCGAAGAAGCTGGCCTGGCAGCGCATGCAGGTCAATCAGGCGCATAACGCGCTCTTCAACTCGCTCAACCAGGCGATGCAGGAGCCGGGCTTCAACGCCCAGTACCTGAAAGATATGCGCCTGTGGGTGACGCACAGCCAGTTTATCGTCGAGCATATCAACGCCATGACCATCCTCGCCCGCGAGCACACCATGCTGACGCCGGACCTGGCGCAGCGCTATCTGCAGTCGTGTGAAGTGGCGCTGCAGCGCTGCCAGCAGCGGCTGGAGTATGACGGACCGGGATCGCAAACTAACGTGATGGCGGGCGTAGAGAACCTGGATGAAGGGCCGACGACGATTCTGGAGCAGCATGTGAAGCGCATTCTGGAGCATCTTAACGTGATGCATACCATCTCGTCGCTGGCGTGGAGCCAGCGGCCGCACCATGGCCGCTGGCTCATCAGACATTTGCGGAAAGGATAGTCAGGCGGTCAACGCGCGTTCTACCGCACGGGCGAAGCGCGCCATGCCCTCTTCGATATCGGTGGGCTCAATCACCAGCGACGGCGCGAAACGGATCACGTCGGTGCCCGCCACCAGCACCATCACGCCTTCCGCCGCGGCGGCGTTAAGGATGTCGCGCGCCTTACCGGCGTGCTGCGGCTTTAGCGCCGCGCCGATCAGCAGCCCTTTGCCGCGAATCTCCGAAAAGAGATCCCGCTTCGCGTCGAGCGCCTTTAGCGCGGCGACGAACTGCTCGCGACGCGCCTGAACGCCTTCCAGCACCTCCGGCGTATTGATCACGTCCAGCGCCGCTTCCGCAACCGCGCAGGCGAGTGGATTGCCGCCATAGGTGGTGCCGTGTACGCCCGGCGACATGGTTGAGGCGATCTCGTGAGTGGTCAGCATGGCGCTGACCGGGAAACCGCCGCCCAGCGCTTTGGCGGTGGTAAGAATATCCGGCGTCACGCCGTAGTGCTCACAGGCGAAGAGCTTGCCGCTGCGCCCCATGCCGCTCTGCACCTCGTCCAGCACCAGCAGCGCCTGATGCTTATCGCACAGCGCGCGCAGCCCCTGCATAAACTCTGGCGTCGCGGGCATTACGCCGCCCTCGCCCTGAATCGGCTCGACCACAATGGCGCAGGTATGATCGTCGATAACCGCTTTTACCGCCTCAAGATCGTTGAAAGGAACGTGCACGATATCCGCCGGTTTTGGCCCAAAGCCGTCAGAATATTTCGGCTGTCCGCCGACGGAAACGGTAAACAGCGTGCGGCCGTGAAACGCATTGTGGAAGGCGATAATTTTGCTTTTGAACGGGCTGTGGCGCTGGCAGGCGTAGTAGCGCGCCAGCTTGAAAGCCGCCTCGTTCGCTTCCGCGCCGGAGTTGGCGAAGAAGACGCGATCGGCGAAGGTGGCGGCGATAAGCTTGCTGGCAAGGCGCAGCGCAGGCTCGTTGGTGAAAACGTTACTCAGATGCCACAGGGTTTCGCCCTGCGTTTTCAGCGCCTCGACCAGCGCCGGATGACAGTGTCCCAGCGCCGTAACGGCGATGCCGCCGGAAAAGTCGATATACTCTTTGCCCTGCTGATCCCAGACGCGGCTGCCCTTGCCTTTGACCGGCACGAACTGCGCGGGTGCATAAACAGGCAAAATGACGTTATCGAACGTTTCCCGAGTTACCGCAATTTTCTCCGCTGCCATCGACGACCACCTTTGATTATTTATTGAGCCAAAGTGAAATAATAGTCATAAAATATGCATAATAAATCATCTGAAGGCAAACATAACTTCAGGATTCAAGAAAATTACGCAGCAGCTGGTGCCCTTGCTCGCTCAGAATGCTTTCCGGATGAAACTGCACCCCTTCCAGCGCCATTTCACGATGGCGAAAGCCCATGATCTCATCCGGTTCGCCCTCTCTCAGGCTCCAGGCGGTGATCTCGAACGCGTCAGGCAGTGAGTCCCACGCCACGATCAGAGAGTGGTAGCGCGTCACGGTCAGGGGATGGTTAAGGTTGCGGAACACACCGCGCTGGTTGTGGGCAATTGCAGAGGTTTTGCCGTGCATCGCCTGGCGGGCGCGCACGATGCTTGCGCCATAGGCCTGGGCGATCGCCTGGTGGCCCAGGCAGACGCCGAGCACCGGAATGCGCCCGGCAAAGTGGCGGATCGCCGCCATCGAAATGCCTGACTCGTCGGGCGTACAGGGCCCTGGCGAAATCACCAGATGCGACAGCGGCAGCGCCGCCATCTCTTCCAGCGTGATGGCGTCGTTGCGTACTACGCGCACCTGCGCGCCAAGCTCGCAGAAGTATTGATAAAGATTCCAGGTAAAGGAATCATAGTTGTCGATAAGCAGCAGCATAGTCCGTCCTGACTGAGAAAACCGCTGCTATTCTACGCGTTTTACAGGCTGGCGCGACTCACGACGCGGGCAAAGAGCGCCTCCAGCGGCGCCAGATCGCCGTCTGCACCCGCCTGACTGGCCTGGTGCCACTCTGCTGGCTCAACCTTCTGCCAGTCGAGAAAATAGCCGGCATGCAGCGCCAGCTGCTCGAAGAAGATGCGCTGGGTGCGACCGTTGCCTTCGCGGAACGGATGCAGCATCGCGATTTCGCAGTAGTAGTGCGCGATACGCGCCGCGAAATCCGCCTCTTCCAGATTGCGCAACCCCTCCTCCTCTTCCAGCGCGTCCATCAGCGCATTGCCCTCTTTTTCGATGTACTCGAAGTGGCAAAACGGCGTGTCGTCGCGCCAGATATCAATAGTGCGCAGCTCGCCCGCCCAGGCGTAGACATCCTGGAACAGCGTGCGGTGAATATGGCGCAGGAAAGGCAGGCCGATGGTGGCCGGTCCTAGTTCAAGCGTGGCGAGGCGCGCGGCGCTGAACGCCAGCTCCGCCTTGCGCAGTTGCGCGGCGTCGTGAATATCCAGACGGTTTTTTAGCACGTCGTCGTTCTGCCACAGATAGGGATCGCGGGCAACGCTGCTATTCGGCACCATACTGCCTCCTCAGCGAATCGAGTCGCGCTTCGGCCGCGTTAGCCTGTTCGTAAGCGCTGGCAGGCTCCGCCAGGGTTAAGCCATCCAGCCGACAGCTGGCCTGATAGCTGGCGATGCGTCGCTGCTGCCAGAGCGTATTTTTCTGTTTATCGGTGAGTTTGTTTGCCATGCCGCCTCCTGCTCAGGGTTGTCCACACTCTCGAAGCTGAGTATAGGAGCAAATTTTCCCTTTGCCGGAGACGGGCAAGGCGAGGCCGCCAGGGGATAGCGGCGCTAAAGGTCAGGGCAAGACTTTGGCGGAAAGGATAACTACAGGTTTTACCGGCACATTTTGATAAGGGCCGACATCTTTAGTCGGGACCTGGGCGATTTTATCCGCCACGTCCATTCCTTTCACAATTTTACCAAATACCGCGTAGCCAAAGTCGCGCTGGCCATGATCAAGGAAAGCGTTATCGGCGACATTCAGAAAGAACTGGCTGGTAGCGCTGTCTTTATCGGCGGTGCGCGCCATAGAGATGGTGCCGCGCAGGTTGCGCAGGCCGTTATCCGCTTCGTTTTTGATTGGCGCATTGGTCTGTTTCTGCTGCATATCAGCGGTAAAACCGCCGCCCTGCACCATAAAGCCCGGTATTACGCGGTGAAAAATCGTATTGTTATAAAAACCGCTGTTGACGTAGTCGACGAAGTTTTTCACCGAAACCGGCGCTTTTTGATTATTGAGTTCGAGTTCGATATTACCGGCGGACGTGGTGAACAGGACGTGCGTATCGCCCTTAGCAGCCAGCGCCGAGGCGGAAACGGATGAGAGCGCAAACAGGGCGACCGCCGCTGTAAGAGTACGTTTAAGCATGAATGAGTCCTTACCTTGGAGAGCAGCTTTTAACGACACTGATTGTAAAGAGCATAAAATACAAGAGCTAGCCTTTTACCGTTATTTACGCACGGGTTGCTCAAGCTGGCACTCTCGCCCGCGCAAACGTTTACGTGACGCAAATCACATTATGAATGAAATATGAAAACTGATTTTCAGTCTTTATTTATTAAGATCACAGTTCCGTTTACACTTTCTGACAGTTTTACGCCGCCCTCTCTGTTTTCCACAGGTTCAAAACATGACAAATCGTAATCGTATCGGGCTTACCTGGATAAGCTTTTTCTCGTACGCGCTGACCGGCGCGCTGGTGATCGTCACCGGCATGGTCATGGGCGACATCGCGAAGGATTTTCAGCTGCCGATTGAGAGCATGGGAAATACCTTTACCTTCCTTAACGCTGGCATTCTGGTCTCGGTCTTTCTGAACGCCTGGCTGATGGTTATCGTGCCGCTGAAGCGCCAGCTGATTTTCGGCTTTATTCTGATGGTGCTGGCGGTGCTGGGCCTGATGACCAGCCGCGATCTCTCTGTCTTCTCGCTCTGCATGTTTGTGCTGGGCGTCGTCAGCGGCATCACCATGTCGATCGGCACCTTCCTGATCACCCATCTGTATGAAGGCCGTCAGCGCGGTTCGCGTCTGCTGTTCACCGACTCCTTCTTCAGCATGGCCGGCACGCTCTTTCCAGTGCTGGCTGGCATCCTGCTGGCGCGCGCGCTGCCATGGTATTGGGTCTATGTCTGCATCGGGATTATCTACGTCGCCATTTTCATTCTGACGCTGTGCGTCGAGTTCCCGGTGCTGCGCAAACCGGAAAACAGCCCGACGGTGGAGAGAGAGAAATGGGGCGTCGGCGTGCTGTTTCTCGCCGTGGCCGCGCTCTGCTACATCCTGGGCCAGCTCGGTTTTATCTCCTGGGTGCCGGAGTACGCCACCAAAACCATGGGCATGGATATCGCCAGCGCGGGCCAGCTGGTCGGCAACTTCTGGACCGCCTATATGGTCGGCATGTGGGTCTTTAGCTTCCTGCTGCGCTTCTTCGATCTGCAACGCATCCTGATGGTGCTGGCCGGTCTGGCGACGCTGCTGATGTACTGGTTCGTCAGTACCACAGACGCCAGCATGCTGCGCTGGGTGATCATGATTCTGGGCTTCAGCTCCAGCGCCATCTACACCACCATTATTACGCTCGGCTCGCTGCAGACCAGAGTCTCCTCGCCGAAGCTGGTGAACTTTATTCTTACCTGCGGCACGGTCGGCACCATGCTGACCTTCGTGGTGACCAGCCCGATTGTGAAGCAAGGCGGCGTCCATGCCGCGCTGCTGACGGCGAACGGTCTCTACGCCGTGGTGTTCGTGATGTGTGTGCTGCTGGGCTTTGTTACCCGACACCGCCAGCATGGCCACGTGATGCACTGATGAAGAGGGCGGCGCAGGCCGCCCTTTTTTTAGTAAATCGAATAACTTACAAAAAATGCTTCATAAACAGCAATATACCTCAAAATAGGTATACGGAAACGCGCTTGATGTATATCAATATGGGCTAAAAACGGCGCGCTATTGTAGCCTCAATTCCCGCAATTTTGAGGCAAGCATGAGCAAGCACAATGTCGTCGTTATCGGTAACGGCATGGTTGGGCATCGCTTTATTGAGGAGCTAATCGACAAAGCCGACCCCGGCCAGTTTGCATTAACCGTCTTCTGTGAAGAGCCCCGCGTCGCCTATGACCGCGTTCACCTTTCCGCCTACTTCTCTCACCATACCGCCGAAGAACTCTCTCTGGTTCGCGAAGGCTACTATGAAAAACATCAGGTCAATCTGCTGCTGGGCGAGCGCGCCATCACCATCAACCGCGAAGAGAAGCTGATCCACTCCAATACCGGCCGCGCGGTGCGTTATGACACGCTGATTTTCGCCACGGGATCCTACCCCTGGATCCCGCCGATTAAGGGCGCGGAAGGGGCCGACTGCTTCGTCTATCGCACCATCGAAGATCTCAACGCCATCGAAGCCTGCGCGCGCCGCAGCAAACGCGGCGCGGTAATCGGCGGCGGCCTGCTCGGCCTCGAAGCGGCGGGCGCGCTGAAAAATCTTGGCGTGGAAACCCACGTGATCGAGTTCGCGCCGGTGCTGATGGCGGAGCAGCTTGACGTCCAGGGTGGCGAGCAGCTGCGTCGTAAAATCGAAGAGATGGGCGTGCAGGTGCACACCAGCAAAAATACCCGTCAGATCGTGCACCACGCCGCGGGCGGCAAAACGCTGGCGTTCGCCGACGACAGCGCGCTCGACGTGGACTTTATCGTCTTCTCCACCGGCATACGTCCGCAGGACAAGCTGGCGAAGCAGTGCGGTCTGGCGCTCGGCCAGCGCGGCGGCATCGCCGTGGACGACCGCTGCCGCACCAGCGATCCGGCGATCTACGCCATCGGCGAGTGCGCCGCCTGGCAGGATCGCGTCTTCGGCCTGGTGGCGCCGGGCTATAAGATGGCGCAGGTGGCGAGCGACGTCTTAACCGGCCGCGACAGCACCTTTCAGGGCGCCGACATGAGCGCCAAACTCAAGCTGCTCGGCGTGGACGTCGGCGGCATCGGCGATGCGCACGGTCGTACGCCGGGCGCGCGCAGCTACGTCTGGCTGGATGAGAGCCGTTCCATCTACAAACGCCTGATCGTCAGCAAAGATAACAAAACCCTGCTCGGCGCGGTGCTGGTGGGCGATACCCGCGACTACGGTAATCTGCTGCAGCTGGTACTCAACGCCATTCCGCTGCCGGAAAATCCAGAGGGGCTTATCCTGCCTGCCGGCAGCGGCGAGAAGCCGGTAATAGGGGTCGATTCGCTGCCGGATAGCGCGCAGATCTGCTCCTGCTTTGACGTCAGCAAAGGCGACATTATCAAAGCGGTTCAGGGCGGCTGCCATACCGTCGCCGCGCTGAAGAGCGAAACCCGCGCCGGTACCGGCTGCGGCGGCTGCCTTCCGCTGGTGACGCAGGTGCTTAACGCCGAGCTGAGCCGTCAGGGCATTGAGGTCAACAACCACCTCTGCGCTCACTTCCCCTACTCGCGTCAGGAGCTTTATCACCTGATCCGCGTCGAGGAGATCAAAACCTTCGACGCGCTGCTGGCGAAGTATGGTACCGGCTACGGCTGCGAAGTCTGTAAACCTACGGTGGCGTCACTGCTGGCGTCATGCTGGAACGACTTTGTGCTGGCGCCGCAGCATACGCCGCTGCAGGACAGCAACGATCTCTTCCTCGGCAACATCCAGAAAGACGGCACCTACTCGGTGATCCCGCGTTCGCCCGGCGGAGAAATCACGCCGCAGGGCCTGAAGGTGATTGGCGAGATCGCCGAACGCTACAACCTCTACACCAAAATTACCGGCTCGCAGCGCATCGGCCTGTTCGGCGCGCAGAAAGACGATCTGCCCGCTATCTGGTCGCAGCTTATCGCCGCGGGCTTTGAAACCGGCCAGGCCTACGCCAAAGCGCTGCGCATGGCGAAAACCTGCGTTGGCAGCGCCTGGTGTCGCTACGGCGTCGGCGACAGCCTTGGCTTCGGCATCGCGCTGGAGAATCGCTACAAAGGCATCCGTACGCCGCACAAAATGAAGTTCGGCGTCTCGGGCTGCACGCGCGAATGCGCCGAGGCGCAGGGCAAAGATGTCGGCATTATCGCCACGGAAAAAGGCTGGAACCTTTACGTCTGCGGCAACGGCGGCATGAAGCCGCGCCACGCCGATCTGCTGGCGGCCGACCTCGATAGCGATACGCTGATCGCCTACCTTGACCGCTTTATGATGTTCTACATCCGCACCGGCGATCGGCTGCAGCGCACCTCGCTGTGGCTGGAGAGCATGGAAGGCGGTATCGGCTATCTGCGCAGCGTGATCGTTGACGACAAGCTGGGCATCAACAGCAAGCTGGAGGCGGAGCTGAGCGAATTGCGCGCCCAGGCGCGGTGTGAATGGAAAGAAGCGGTAGACGATCCCGCACAGCAGGCGCGCTTCGCGCACTTTATCAACGCGCCGCTGCGCGACCCCAACGTGCAGATGGTGGCCGAACGCAGTCAGCATCGTCCGGCGCGGCCGGAAGAGCGCATCGCCGTCACCCTGATCGAGGAGAGCGAAGTATGAGCCAGTGGACGCCCGTCTGCGATCTGCAGCAAATTTTGCCCGCTACCGGCGTATGCGCGCTGGTAAATAACCAGCAAATCGCCATTTTTCGGCCGCGCGACGATGGCGAGCTGTTCGCCATCAGCAATATCGATCCCTTTGCCCAGGCCAGCGTGCTGTCGCGTGGCATTATCGCCGAGCATGAGGGCAGCCTCTGGGTGGCCAGTCCCCTGAAGAAACAGCGTTTTCGCCTCAGCGACGGCTGCTGTATGGAGGATGCGTCGCGCTCGGTCGCCGCTTACCCCGTTCGCGTCAACGCGGGCAAGGTCGAGGTTTGCGCCTGATCCTCTTCTCGCCCTGATGTAGGCTACGCCGCCGACGCCCCGCGCGTCGGCGCCCTGCCCCTCTTCTCGCTTTCAGGATGCGCTATGGACTACTTTCCCCTTTTTTGTCGCCTGCAGGGCAAACGCTGTCTGCTGGTAGGCGGCGGCGACGTCGCCGAACGCAAAGCGCGGCTGCTGCTGGCCGCCGGCGCCGATCTGCATGTCGGCGCACTGCACTTTTCCCCAGCGTTCCAGCAGTGGGCCGAGCGCGGCGAGCTGATGCTGATGCCGGGGGCATTCAACGACGCCTGGCTGGATGCGTGCTGGCTGGTGGTCGCCGCTACCGATGATGACGCCGTGAATCAGCAGGTGGCGCAGGCTGCTGACGCGCGCCGTATTTTCTGTAATCTGGTGGACGCGCCGGAGCAGGCCAGCGCCATTATGCCGTCGATTATCGACCGTTCGCCGCTGATGGTGGCGGTCTCCTCCGGCGGCTGCGCACCGGTGCTGGCCCGCCTGCTGCGCGAAAAAATCGAGGCGATGCTGCCGCAGCACCTCGGCCAGCTGGCGTCGCTGGCGGACACGCTGCGCGCGCGCGTTAAGCAGCGTTTCGCCTCGATGGCGCAGCGACGCTTTTTCTGGGAGCGCTTTTTCACCAGCGATCGGCTGGCGCAGACGCTGGCCAACGGCGACGGCGCGCGCGCGGAGCAGCTGGTCGACGGGTTATTCAGCGAGGCGCTGCCCGCTCGGGGCGAGGTGACGCTGGTCGGCGCCGGGCCGGGCGACGCGGGGCTGCTGACGCTGAAAGGACTGCAGCAGATCCAGCAGGCGGACGTCATTGTCTACGACCGGCTGGTCTCCGAGGAGATCCTTAACCTGGTGCGCCGCGACGCGGAGCGCATTTTCGTCGGCAAGCGCGCCGGACACCACTGCGTGCCGCAGGCGCAGATTAATCAGCTGCTGCTGGAGCAGGCGCAGCGCGGCAGGCGCGTCGTGCGGCTAAAGGGCGGCGATCCCTTTATTTTCGGCCGCGGCGGCGAGGAGCTGGAGGCGCTGGCAGCGCATCATATTCCGTTCAGCGTGGTGCCAGGCGTCACGGCGGCGTCAGGCTGCTCGGCCTACAGCGGCATTCCGCTGACGCATCGCGATCATGCCCAGAGCGTGCGGCTGGTGACCGGACATTTGCAGCAGAAGAGTTCGCTGGAGTGGGAGAAGCTGGCCGCTGAGCAGCAGACGCTGGTGTTCTATATGGGGCTGTCACAGGCGCCGCATATTCAGCAGCAGCTGATGCGTCACGGCATGCGCGGGGATATGCCGGCGGCGCTGATTGAGAACGGCACCAGCACGCGACAGCGCGTGGTGACCGGCACGCTGGATCGGCTCAGCGAGCTGGCGCAGCAGGTCGAGAGTCCGTCGCTGATGATTATCGGCAGCGTGGTGTCGCTGCGCGATCGGCTGCGCTGGTTTTAAGCCGGCTGCGGAAAGCAGAAATAAAAACGGCGGGTTCAAACCCGCCGTTTATGTCAGTCACCTTCGCTACCGTTTCAGGGCGCGGCAACAAAGCCAATCGCTTCGTACACCTTCTTCAGCGTCTCCTGCGCACGCTCACGCGCTTTCTGCGCGCCGTCGCGCATCACCTGCTCGAGGAAGGCTTCATCGTTGCGATAGCGGTTGTAGCGCTCCTGAAGCTCAGTGAGCATGCCCGATACCGCATCCGCCACCGCGCCTTTCAGGTGGCCATACATCTTGCCTTCGAACTCCGCTTCCAGCTCGGCGATGGTTTTGCCGGTAACGCCGGAAAGGATATCCAGCAGGTTCGAGACGCCCGCTTTCTCTTTGACGTCGTAACGCACCACCGGCGGCTCTTCGGAGTCGGTCACGGCGCGCTTGATCTTCTTCACCACCGACTTCGGATCTTCCAGCAGGCCGATAACGTTATTGCGGTTATCGTCCGATTTGGACATCTTGCGCGTCGGCTCCAGCAGCGACATCACGCGCGCGCCCGATTTTGGAATAAACGGCTCAGGTACGCGGAAAATATCGCCGTAGAGCGCGTTAAAGCGCTGCGCGATATCGCGGCTCAGCTCAAGGTGCTGCTTCTGATCTTCGCCTACCGGCACCTGATTGGTCTGGTAGAGCAGAATATCTGCTGCCATCAGCACCGGATAATCGAACAGGCCTGCGTTAATATTCTCTTCATAGCGCGCCGACTTATCTTTGAACTGCGTCATGCGGCTCAGCTCGCCGAAATAAGCGTAACAGTTCAGCACCCAGCTCAGCTGAGCATGTTCCGGCACGTGCGACTGCACGAAGATCGTGCTCTTGCTGGGATCGATGCCGCAGGCGAGATAGAGCGCCAGCGTATCCAGCGTCGCCTTGCGCAGCGCCGCCGGATCCTGACGAACGGTGATAGCGTGCAGATCGACGATGCAGTAAATGCAGTGGAAATCGTCCTGCATCTGCACCCACTGACGCAGCGCACCCATATAGTTGCCAATGGTAAGTTCGCCGGACGGCTGTGCGCCGCTGAAAACAATGGGTTTGCTCATACTTGTGTCCTGATTAGTGCAGCCCGAGGAGGGGCAAAAGTTCATCAAAAGAGTCGAGGGTCAGGTCAGGCTTGCTGTCGGCGATCGGTTCGCCGTAGTTGTAGCCGTAGGTCATGGCGACATTGGGTACGCCAGCGGCCTGCGCCGCCTGAATGTCATTGCGTGAATCGCCGACGAACAGCAGCTGATTCGGCAGCACGCCGAAGCGGCCCAGCACCAGAAAAATCGCGGCCGGATGCGGTTTCTTCACGATAACGTCATCGCCGCCGACAACCAGCGTAAACGCCTCGGCGATGCCGAGCGATTCCAGCAGCGGCGCGACGAACGGCGTCGGTTTGTTGGTGACGATCGCCAGCGGCAGCCCTTTGGCATGCAGCGCCAGCAGCGTCTCTTTCACCTGCGGAAACAGCGTGCTGCCCGCCTCTACCGTCGCGGCGTAGTGTTTGTCGAACAGGGCGCGCGCGTCGCGCTGTTGATCGGGCTGCGGCTCCCGACCCAGCGCCCAGGTCAGCGCGCGCGACATCATCACGTCTGCGCCGTTGCCGATCCAGGTCGAGGCACGCTCCACGCCTGCCGGCGGCAGCTGCAAGTCAGCCAGCGCAAGGTCAATCGCCTGCGACAGGCCGGGCGCGCTGTGCACCAGGGTTCCGTCGAGATCGAACGCCAGCGCGCGTATATCAGTGAAATGAGCCATTAACCTTCTCCAGTTCGTGACGCATTTCATCAATCACTTTCTTGTAGTCGGGATGGCCGAAAATCGCCGAACCGGCGACGAACATATCGGCACCGGCGGCGGCAATCTGCGCGATGTTGTCAATTTTGACGCCGCCGTCCACTTCCAGACGAATGTTGTAGCCGCCGTGATCGATGCGCCTGCGCGCTTCGCGCAGCTTATCGAGCGTGCCGGGAATAAAGGACTGGCCGCCGAAGCCCGGATTGACCGACATAATCAAAATCACGTCGAGCTTATCCATCACATAATCGAGATAGCTCAGCGGCGTTGCCGGATTGAATACCAGGCCCGCTTTGCAGCCGTGCTCTTTGATCAACTGCAGCGTGCGGTCAACGTGCTCGCTCGCTTCGGGATGAAAGGTGATATAGCTGGCGCCGGCTTTGGCGAAGTCCGGGATCAGCGCATCGACCGGCTTAACCATCAGATGTACGTCAATCGGCGCGGTAATGCCGTAGTCGCGCAGCGCTTTCAACACCATCGGCCCCATTGTCAGATTGGGAACGTAGTGATTGTCCATCACGTCGAAATGCACCACGTCGCCGCCGGCGGCTAACGCTTTTGCGGTATCTTCACCCAGGCGGGCAAAATCCGCCGACAGGATTGAAGGGGCCAGCAAATATTGTTTCATCCGATTCTCCCAATGTTGTGCGCCAGCCTTGCGGCTGACGTAATGCCTGGTCGCGGACGAAACAGACTAGCAGTAAAGTGCCAGCAGTTCGTCAACCTGTGTGCGACCCGTTATGCTTCGGCTGATAGAACGCCGCGCTTTCACCACGTGTAATACTGCATCCTGATACCAGAGACGCGTCAGAGCGGTATCGTGATTAGAGATCAGAACCGGTATGCGGCTCTCAACCGCCAGTCGTGACGCCAGCTCCGCCAGATGCTGCTGCTCGCGCATACTAAAGCTGTTGGTATGATAAGCCGTAAAATTGGCCGTCGCCGACAGCGGCGCGTAGGGCGGATCGCAATAGACCACCGAACCCGCCTGCGCATTGGTCAGGGTAACATCGTACGATTCGCAGACAAAGGTCGCCTTTTGCGCGCGCTCGGCGAACCACAGCAGTTCCGCTTCTGGAAAATAAGGTTTGCGATAGCGGCCGAAAGGCACATTGAACTCGCCGCGCAGATTATAGCGACATAAGCCGTTGTAGCCGTGACGGTTGAGATAGAGAAACAGCAGCGCGCGCTCGTAGGGGTCGCGGCTGGCGTTAAAGGCGATGCGGCGCTGGTAGTAGCACTCCGACGTATTGCCTTCCGGCGAAAAAAGTCGACGCGCATCCTCAATAAAGGCCGCGCTGCGGTGCTTAACGATGTTGTAGAGATTGATCAGGTCGCTGTTGATATCCGCCAGATGGTAGCGCTCATAGTCGGTGTTAAGAAACACCGAACCCGCGCCGACAAAAGGCTCAATCAGACAGTCGCCTTGCGGCAGATGACGACGGATATCCTCCATCAGAGGATATTTGCCTCCTGCCCATTTCAGGAAAGCGCGATTTTTCTTCATGCTGTCGTGGTTATACATCTTATTGTGGAGCTGTGGCGGACCGACAGCAGAACGGCGCTTATCAACGGGGCCGGCTTAACCGGCCCCACATAGTTTACTGGCTGGCTTCTTTCTTAACCTGACTTACGGGCTTCACCCAGGGGTTCTGCGCGCGAACTTCTGCGGGCAGCGAGGCAACGGCGCGTCGTGCATCTGCCGAGGTGGCATAAGAGCCGCTCACCAGCACGTACCACGGCTGGCCGTTGCGAGTGGTTTTATAGACGTGATAGCCGCTGAGATTCTGTTTCTTTGCCCAGGCGTTCAGGCTCTCCGCGCGCGAGGCGCCGCTCAGCTGCAGCGTGTAGTTGCCGCCTGGCACCGATTTCGCTGCCGCGCCGTTGCCGGTCGTGCTGCTGGCTGCCGTGCCGCCGCCTGTCGCACCGTTAAGAGCAGGACGCGCTGGCGTGGTATGGGTGCGGCTTTCGCTGGCCGTCGGACGGCTGGCGGTCGACGATTTATGTGCCGGTTCGCGCGACGTGTGCGTCGCGGGACGCTGCGTGGTCGGGCGCGTCGCCGCAGGCGCGCTAATGCTGCCGTTGCCGGCGCTGCCGCTGACGGTTGCAGGCGCGGTCGGCAGCGAACTGCCGCCCTGCGCGGCGCTGTCGACCTGCTGCTGCTGATTGGTCAGCGCGCTGTTGAGATCGCCTGGCAGGGTGACGCGCTGCTGGCTGGCTGGCGCTTCTGCCGGCGCCGCCTGGGTCGGTGTAGAGGAGACTGGGGGCATAGAGACGTCGCGCGACGTCGTACTATCGGTCGGCGCGCTGTTTGCGGTCGCGCCTTCAGCCGGCGCCGTCTGGCCGCCGCTCATTGGCGTCGAGCCGGAAAGATCGATGCTTTTTTCGCCGCTGCTACCGCCGGATGCCGGCGCGTTAGCCGCCTCTTTGCCTGCCGCCGGTTTGCTTCCGTCCGGACCTTTCAGTGCCGATCCAATGCCGAGCACCAACAGCAGCAGCACCAGAATGCCGATACCCATCATCATATGCTGGCGCGAAACCGGCACTTTAGGGGCGGAAGCCGTCTTACGCGGGCGCGAGGGACGGCGGTCGCTGGCGTCAGGTTTTAACTCGTCTTCCGGTTTAAACTCATCCATTTTGCCTCCTCCGTAAAGCGGCATTCGGCCATGCGCACCCCGCGCGCCGCGTCACCACTTAACTGCTTATGTTCAGGGTTTCTGACAGTCGTTAATCGCAGCCAGCACCATATCATGCGCCACGCCGCCACGCACTTCGGAGCGGCCTAACGCCAGCGGCAGCACCAGCCGCAGCTCGCCTGCCAGCACCTTTTTGTCGCGCAGCATATGCGGCAGATACGCTTCCGCCGTCATGCTTTCCGGGCCGTGCACCGGCAGACCCGCGCGCTGCAGCAGTGTGATAATCCGCTGCGTGTCGGCCTCGCTGAACTGGCCCAGACGCTGCGCCGTGCGCGCCGCCATGACCATGCCCGCCGCGACCGCTTCGCCGTGCAGCCAGTTGCCGTAGCCCATATGCGCTTCGATAGCATGGCCGAAGGTATGCCCCAGGTTCAGCAGCGCGCGCAGACCATGTTCGTGCTCGTCGGCCGCGACAACCTCCGCTTTAAGCTCGCAGCAGCGGCGAATGCACCAGGCAGTCGCCTGTTCATCCAGCGCCAGCAGCGCATCGAGATTTTGCTCCAGCCAGCTAAAGAACTCGCCGTCCAGAATAATGCCGTATTTGATCACTTCCGCCAGACCTGAAGCAAGCTCGCGCGGCGGCAGCGTGCGCAGACAGTCGGTATCGATCACCACCGAAGCAGGCTGGTAGAAGGCGCCGATCATGTTTTTGCCTAACGGATGGTTGACGGCCGTTTTGCCGCCAACCGAAGAATCGACCTGCGACAGCAGCGTGGTGGGCACCTGAATAAAGCGCACGCCGCGCTGATAGCTGGCGGCCGCAAAGCCGGTAAGATCGCCGATCACGCCGCCACCCAGCGCGATAAGCGTGGTGTCGCGACCGTGCGGCTTTTGTAGCAACGCGGTAAAGACATCATCCATCACGGCCAGCGTTTTGTACTGCTCGCCGTCGGGTAGAATCACCTGGTCCACTTTAACGCCTGCGGCCGTTAGCCGCGCCGAAAGCCGATCAAGATAGAGCGGCTCCAGCGTCTGGTTGGTGACCAGCATTGCATTATCGCCCGCTTTTAGCGGCCAAAAAGAAGCCGGATCCTTGAACAGTCCGGCGGCAATGGTGATGGGATAGCTACGCTCTCCCAGTGAGACGGTGATCTTCTCCATGATGCTCGATACCTGTTACTGAGCCTTTCGGCGTTAGATCAGTTTTTTTCCAACATGTGGATAATCTGGTTGGCCACCACTTTCGCACTTTGATCGTCAGTACGAATGGTGACATCCGCGATCTCTTCATAGAGCGGGTTGCGCTCGCCCGCCAGCGCTTCAAGCACTTCACGCGGCGGCGAATCAACCTGCAGCAGCGGACGCTTTTTATCGCGTTGCGTGCGTGCCAGCTGTTTCTCAATGGTGGTTTCAAGATAGACCACGACGCCGCGGGCGGAGAGACGATTGCGTGTTTCTCGAGATTTGACGGAACCGCCGCCGGTCGCCAGGACAATGCCCTGCTTTTCGGTCAGCTCGTTAATGATTTTTTCTTCGCGGTCACGAAATCCAGCTTCGCCCTCGACGTCAAATACCCAGCCCACATCCGCTCCGGTACGTCGCTCAATTTCCTGATCGGAATCGAAAAATTCCATATTGAGTTGCTGAGCTAACTGACGACCAATAGTGCTTTTGCCGGCACCCATCGGCCCAACCAGAAAGATATTGCGTTTCTCTGCCATTTTGTCGGTATTACTAAGAATTCGTTGATGATACCCCGCGTTCAGCGATATTGCTGGCGGGACAGGAACTGAGACCTCATGAGCGTTAGCAAGAGTCAGACGAAAAATTATCTCAACACTCAAGGGCGTTTGGCAACCGAATAAATCGCCCTCCGGCATTCCCCTCGCGGGGCCGGTGTGCGATATGCGAAACGATGCGCATTAGCGCTGCGCTTTTTACGCGCCGCCTACAGAAGAGATATCTGACCCTGACGGATACGCGCCGTCGGGACGGTTACAGCGTTCTAAAAATCGCTAAACCTTGTAAGCTAATTCCTGTCCTGCGTCAACGCAGTTGGCACTGGGGAGCGCATTTTCCGGTTTATCCGGCGGAAAGCGCTGCTTCCCTGACCAATCGCGGCGTAATGAAGATGACCAGCTCGCGTTTTTTATTTTCCGCGGTCTGATGGCGAAACAGCGCGCCCAGCAGTGGGATTTGACCCAGCACCGGCACGCGACTTTCGCCCTGGCTGCGCTGCTGCTGAAAAATGCCGCCCAGCGCCAGCGTTTCGCCATCTTTCAGCGTGACCTGGGTTTCCATCTCCTGCTTATCAATAGAGAGGACGCTGCTGTCGCCGCTCTGCACCACGCGGCCCGGCACGTTCTGGCTGATGCGGATTTTTAACTGGATACGCCCGTTGCCCAGCACATTGGGCGTGACTTCCATGCCCAGCACCGCCTCTTTAAATTCGATCGTGGTTGCGCCACTGTTACCCGCCGACACCTCATAGGGAATTTCGCTGCCCTGTTTGATCATCGCTTTCTGCTGGTGCGAGGTGAAGAGACGCGGGCTGGCGATAATCTCGACCTGGTTCTCCTGCTCCAGCGCGCTGAGTTCCAGATCGAGCAGCCGACCGCCGACCCGCGCCAGCGTCACGCCTGCGGTGATCCCCGGCGAACTGACCGCCAGCGGAATCGCCAGCCGGGGATTGCGCAGCGCGTCGGTTACGGCGTCCGCCCCTGCTGGCAGGTTCCAGTTCACGCCGAGCTCCCGCAGCGTCTCTTCGCTGATGGTGACGATATGCGCCGCCAGCTCTACCTGTTCGAGCGGCACATCCAGCGCCCGCAGCCAGCGTTCGGCATCGCTGAGCGCCGCTGGCGTATCGCGCAGCAGCAGCGCGTTGGCGCGCGCGTCGAGGGTGACGCTGCCGCGCGGCGTCATCAGCGCCTGCCGCTCGCCCTGAAAGCTGCGGTAAACCTCCGTCGCACTGGCGTAGCGCAGCGTGACGGCGCGCAGCGCCAGCGGCTCCTGCTGCGCGCTGACCGCCTGCGCCTGCTGCTCTTTTAGCTGGCGCCAGCTGTCAGGGTAAACCAGCAGCACATTCTCCTCTTCCACCACGGTAAGCTCTGCCAGCCGCGTCACCAGCGACAGCGCCTGCCGCCAGGGCAGGTCGTCGAGGCGCAGCGACAGCCGGCCCTCCACGCCTGGCGCGATTAACAGATTCACATGCTGATAATCCGCCAGCGCCTGCAGAATACGCTCGACCGGCGCGTCGTCGAAGTTGAGGCTGAGCCGCTGGCCCTCTCTATCGTCGTTGAGATTGTCAGTGGCCTGGACGGGCGCGAGCCAAAGGCTCGCCAGCAGTAAGAGTGTCATCCTGAGCATGGGCGCTTCCTTTAAGAGAAAGAGTGACGAACTGCGGCGCACAGCCGCTGCCTGCGGTGAGCGTCAGGCTGCGAGGCGCCATCGCGCTCAGTCGCCAGCCTGGCAGCGGAAGGCGCTCCGCTGCCGCAATTTTGATGATCTCCCCCTGTGGGGAGGTCAGCCAGGCACGCAGGCGCGGCGCACGCCCCAGCACCCCCTGCAGCCGCCAGCCGGTTAGCGCGGCTGGCGGCTCACACCGGATCTCCGGCGGCGGCTGAAACGGATCGCGCGGCGCGGCATAAAGCGTGGCCGCCGCCAGCCAGAGCAGCAGCCACTTAGCGCGCATCGTCGCTCTCCAGCCAGAGCGTTGCCTGCACCTTTCCCTGCCGCGCCTCCAGCAGAAAACGTGTCGGAAACGAGACGGTGGTGCGCGCCAGCTCGGCAAACAGCGGCAGGAACTGCTCCCACGCCAGCAGCAGCGTCAGGGTGCGCGGCTCTGTTTCGGGCTGCCATGCCAGCAGCTGGCTGCCGCGCGCCGCCAGAACGGCGTCAAGCGGCACGGCGCGGAAGGACGTCTCAGACTGACGCGCGCTATCGGCCAGCTGCGCGCGCAGCAACGCCTCATCAGGCAGCGCATTAAGCTGCGCCTGCTGCTGCTGATACTTCTGCTCAAGCCGGGCAATATCGGCGCGCAGCGCCTGTTGCGCTAACTGCTGCGGCCGCAAAAGCAGTAGCCAGAGCGCCAGCGTCGCTGCGGCAAAGCACGCCGCTACTATGCCGATCTGTTGGCGCAGCGGCAGATGCAGCCAGCGCTCCAGCGCGCTATTCATCCGCCATCTCCTCAAGATGCGCGTACAGCGTAAAGCGATAGACGCCGTTCGGCTGGCGCTCAACGTTGCCCTGCCGCACCCTGGCGACGAGCGCCGCCTCGTTAAGACGCCGCCGCAGTTCGCCTATCGCCCGCACCTCCTGCGCGCGCCCCTCAATGCGCAGCTGCGTCGGCATTTTCTCTACGCGCTCCAGCCAGACCGGCTGCGGCAAAAGCAGCGGCAGCGCCTGCCAGAACCGGTGCCAGCGCATCAGGTCGTCGACGTGACGCTGCGCGCGCCGCCACGTTGCCTGCTGCACCGCCAGCTGCTGCTGCAGTTCGCGCCGCTGGCTAATCCGCTGCGCCATCGCCGTCAGCGCGTGATGCGTCTCGCTCTGGGCGCTGAGCAGATGCTGGCTGACGCGCTCAAGACGCCATCGCGCGAATGCCGCCGTCAGCGTCAGCGCCAGCAGCAGCGTCGCCGTCAGCGCCAGCACGGCGCGCCGCTGGCGGCGCAGACGCGCATACCGCCACGGCAGCATATTCACCGCGATCATCAGCTATCCTCTGGACGCAGCGCCAGCCCGGCGGCAATGCAAAACGCCGCTTCCTGCTGGGGCAGCGGCGGCTGGCGATAAGCGAACAGGCTAAACGGTGAAAAAGAGAAGAAGGCCTCGGGCAGCAGACAGGGCGACGGCGCGCAGCCGAACAGCGCGCTGGCCTGCGGGAAACAGCGCTGCCTCACCTCCTCGGGCGCGGTCTCTATACTGGCGCTGCCGACCACGTTCTCGCTGGCGCGGCTGTACCAGAGCCACTGCGCGTCGTGACCGATCAGCAGCGCGGCGTCATCATTCAAGCCTGCGGCGCGCGCCGCGAGCGCCAGCGCATGGGTCGTGAGCTCAAAAACCGCCGGTCGCAGCGCGCTCTGCCGCAGCGGCGTCAGCCATCGGGTGATGACCTCTTGCCGGGCGGCGGTCACGTAAAGCTGGCGGTCCGCTTCGCTGGCGCGATAGTCGAGCGCCAGCGCTTCCGGCTCGACCGGAAAGAGCCGCTGCGCCGCCGCCGTTACGTAACGTCCCAGCGCAGGCTCCTGCAGATGCTGGCTCGGTAGCGCCAGCGGCCGCTGCAGCACCAGCTGCGCAGGCAGACCGACGCGCAGCGAATAGCGCTGCGGCAGCTGCTTTTGCAACGTGCGCAGCGCCACCTGTAATTCAGGCGAAGATTGCAGCACGCCGTTTCTTAACGTATCTTGCGGCAGCCCTTGCTGCCACCAGCGGCACAGCTGCCAGCCGCCGCGCCGGCGCTGTATAGCGAGAGCGCAGAGCTGCGTATTCTGAATATCCAGTCCGACTTGCCATGTCTGAAAAGCCATGCGCGCGATCTCCTTATCTACAGGGGTAAAAGGACATATCAAAGCGTCTGGCTTGCCTTTATACTACCGCGCGGTTGTTTATAAACTGCTCAAACGACAACAGATGGGAAACTCCAGGTGAAGTTCGTAAAGTATTTATTAATCCTTGCAGTGTGTTGCATCTTGCTGGGAGCTGGCTCGATTTATGGTTTGTACAAATATATAGAGCCGCAGCTCCCCGACGTTAACACGCTGAAAGATGTGCGCCTGCAGACGCCCATGCAGGTCTACAGCGCGGATGGTGAACTGATCGCCCAGTACGGCGAGAAGCGTCGTATTCCGCTGACGCTGCAGCAGATGCCACCCGAGCTGATCAAAGCCTTTATCGCTACGGAAGACAGCCGTTTCTATGAGCATCACGGCGTCGATCCGGTGGGCATTTTCCGCGCCGCCAGCATCGCGCTGATGTCCGGCCATGCTTCTCAGGGCGCGAGCACCATTACGCAGCAGCTGGCGCGTAACTTCTTCCTGAGCCCTGAGCGCACGCTGATGCGCAAGATCAAGGAGGCATTTCTCGCCATTCGCATTGAGCAGCTGCTGAATAAAGATGAGATCCTCGAGCTCTACCTGAACAAGATTTATCTCGGCTATCGCGCCTATGGCGTCGGCGCCGCCGCACAGGTTTACTTCGGCAAGCCGGTAGACCAGCTTTCGCTGAGCGAAATGGCGATGATCGCCGGTCTGCCGAAAGCCCCCTCTACCTTTAACCCGCTCTACTCCCACAGCCGCGCGCTGGCGCGTCGCAATGTCGTGCTGTCGCGCATGCTGGATCAGGGCTACATCACCCAGCAGCAGTTTGATGAAGCGCGCAGCGCGCCGCTGGAAGCGAGCTATCACGGCCCGGAAATCGCCTTCTCGTCACCTTATCTGAGTGAAATGGTGCGCCAGGAGATGGTGAAGCGCTACGGCGACGGCGCCTACAACGACGGCTACAAGGTCTATACCACCGTGACGCGTCGTCTCCAGCAGGCGGCGCAGGAGGCGGTACGCAACAACGTGCTGGCCTACGATATGCGTCACGGCTACCGCGGGCCGACCAGCGTGCTGTGGAAAGTGGGCGAGCCCGCCTGGAGTCAGGAGCAGATCCTGAAAGCGCTGAAACCGCTGCCGGTTTACGGGCCTTTGTTGCCTGCCGTTGTTACGCAGGCCAGCAGCGACGAGGCGACCGCGATGCTGAAAGATGGCACCAGCGTCTCGCTGGGCCTCGCTGGCGTACGCTGGGCGCGCGCGTTCAAGTCAGATACCGTGCAGGGCCCAACGCCGAGAAGCGTGACGCAGGTAGTACAGACGGGTCAGCAGATTTGGGTGCGTAAAGTCGGTGACGGCTGGTGGCTGGCGCAGGTGCCGGACGTCAACTCCGCACTGGTGTCGCTCGATCCGCAGACCGGCGCGGTGCGCGCGCTGGTCGGCGGCTTCGACTTTAATCAGAGCATGTTCAACCGCGCCACCCAGGCGCTGCGTCAGGTCGGCTCGAACATCAAGCCGTTCCTCTACACCGCGGCGATGGACCGCGGTCTGACGCTGGCCTCGATCCTGAACGACGTGCCGATTTCGCGCTGGGATGCGGGCGCGGGCGCCGACTGGCGACCGAAAAACTCGCCGCCTACCTATGATGGTCCGATTCGTCTGCGTCAGGGATTAGGTCAGTCGAAAAACGTGGTGATGGTGCGCGCCATGCGTGCCATGGGCGTCGATTACGCGGCAGAATATCTGCAGCGCTTCGGCTTCCCGGCGCAGAATATCGTGCATACCGAATCGCTGGCGCTCGGCGCAGCGTCGTTTACGCCGATGCAGGTGGCGCGCGGCTACTCCGTGATGGCGAACGGCGGCTTTTTGGTCGACCCGTACTTCATCAGCAAGATCGAGAACGAGCAAGGCGGCGTTATTTTCGAAGCGAAACCGCGCATCGCCTGCCCGCAGTGCAATCTGCCGGTGATCTACGGCGAAACCCGCAAGGCGCTGGCGCTGAACGAGGAGAGCGTAGAAAACGTCGCGACCTCCGATCAGAACCAGAACCAGCCAGCGCCGCAGCCCGCGCTGGAGCAGGTTCCTGCTCAGCCGCAGCCCGATGGACAGGAGTATGCGCCGCATGTGATCAACACGCCGCTGTCGTTCCTGATCAAGAGCGCGCTTAACTCTAACATCTTTGGCGAACCGGGCTGGATGGGCACCGGCTGGCGTGCGTCGCGCGATCTGAAGCGCAACGATATCGGCGGTAAAACCGGCACCACCAACAGTTCTAAAGACGCCTGGTTCTCCGGCTACGGTCCCGGCGTAGTGACCTCGGTGTGGATTGGCTTTGACGACGCGCGCCGCGATTTGGGCCGCAGCACGCTGTCGGGCGCGATCCCTGACCAGATTTCCGGTTATGAAGGCGGCGCAAAAAGCGCGCAGCCGGCGTGGGATGACTATATGAAGAGCGCGCTGGAGGGCGTGCCGGAGCAGCCGCTGACGCCGCCGGACGGCATCGTCACGGTGACCATCGACCGCAGCACCGGCAAGCTGGCCAACGGCGGCGGCAATACGCGCCAGGAGTACTTCATCAACGGCACGCAGCCGACGGAATACTCGGTGCACGACGTCGGCACTACCATTATGGATAACGGCGAGAGCCACGAGCTGTTTTAAGCCCTGCCGTAAGTAGCAAAAAAGGCCGACATCGCTGTCGGCCTTTTTATTTTGGAATGTGCTAACGCGGGTGAGATGGCCCGATCGCAAAGACGCAAAAAGCGGCATCCCTGCCAGCTCGTCCCGCGACATCCCTGTCGCGGGACGCTTTGCTCTTCGGTCCATCTCACCCGCTTGCGAGCTTTAGAGCTGTCTGTAAAAGTCAAAGCCCTGCCAGTTTCAGGCAATGTCGTACCCGTTAGTAACGCAGTCGCCCCTGCTGCACCAGCCACTCGCGCACCAGGAAGAGCGCGCTGACGTTGCGCGCCTCGCGGAAATCGGGCTCCTGCAGCAGCGCCAGCAGGTTCTCCAGCGGCCAGCGATGCTCGATAAGCGGCTCCGGCTCGTCGCCCTCCAGCCGTTCAGGATAAAGCCCTTCCGCCACCACGATATTCATCTTGCTGGAGAAGTAGGAAGGCGCCATGGTCAGCTTGCTGAGAAACTCCAGCTTCTCCGCGCCGAAGCCGACCTCTTCTTTTAGTTCACGGTTTGCCGCCTCGAAAACGGTCTCGCCGGGATCGATCAATCCTTTAGGAAAGCCCAGCTCATAGCTCTCCAGCCCAACCGCGTACTCCTGAATCAGCACAACCTCATTATCGATAATCGGAACAATCATCACCGCTTCGCGCTCAGAGGGCTTCATGCGCTCGTAAACGCGGTGCGCGCCGTTGCTAAAAGCGAGATCGACGGATTCAACGGTAAACAGCCGCGAGCGCGCCACGGTTTCCACTTTGAGGATGTCGGGTTTCTTTAACGGGTTCTTCATATCAGCCTCAGACGTTCAACGCCGCGCGGTGCGGTAAAAAATTTAGCTTACCTGACCACAGCCGTTTGTGCGACAGCGAGTTTAGCGCTGGCCGCGGACGCCGCGCCCAGTCAGGCCTTCTCAGATGCGGCTGCGCTAGTTAACGCTTTTGCAATAAGTCAACGCCACGCGGTAAAATTCAGAAAAGACCGATGTTTAATTCAGATTCTGCCGGTTAACATTCGGACAAGGAATGCTGCATTAACTTCTAATTTAATGATTTTGCGCGTTATTTCCTCTGGCATTTAGCTTGTCAGAACAGTTTATTCCCGCCAAAATTGTCTTAAATAACAGTTCTATCTGGGAGCATTAGTCCAAAGTGAAGGCAGGATTTTGGCTGCATTGAACAACGCATGAGCACAATCCTTATTGTACTGGTCATCGTGCTGGTCTGCTCAGGTCTGGCAGGTATCGGCTTTTGGTACGCTATGCGGCATCGTCCGCCATTGGCGAAACCGCTGCCCTTTATTAGCCCGCCCTGCCGCAAACTCACCGACGACGAACGTCGCGCGGTGGAAAAATACGTCGCCTCGCTTGCGAAGCAGTCGCGTCCTGCCGTACCCGGTGAAAAACATCCCATTTTCGACAATCTGACGCTCACCGCGCAGAGCAACAACGTCTATCCCGTCACGCGCGCCATTACCCGCTATGGCCTGTCGACCGACGATGCCCACAAGTGGCGCTACTACCTTGACGAAGTAGAAGTGCATCTGCCGCCGCACTGGGAACAGTATATAACCGATGAGAATTACGTTGAGCTGATCCGTACCCAGACGATTCCGCTGGTGATCTCGCTTAACGGCCACTCGCTGGTCAACTATGGCACCGACCAGCCGTCGCTGCCGGCGCTGGTCCATCCCGGCTCGACCAACGCCTCGATACGCAAAGAAGAGAGCGAAAACGTCGAGCTGCTGCAGGTGCGCAAGGAGACGCTGGAAGAGTATCAGCTGACGCGGCCGGACGGCACGCGCGAGGCGGTGACCATCACCTTCGCCTTTCTGCTCTTTTTTATCTGCCTGCTGGTACCCGCCGCGCTGATGGGATGGCTGGCGCTGCTGGGCTGCGCCATGATCGGTGCCAGCGTCTGGTCACTGTTTCACATTCCCGCGCAAAAGCGCATGCGTGACATACACTGCCTGCGCGGCGCGCCCAAGCGCTGGGGCCTGTTCGGCGAGTCGAACCAGGAGCAGAGCAATATCACGCTGGGCATTATCGATCTCGCCTATCCGCCGCACTGGCTACCCTATGTGGCGCACGATCTCGGCCAGACCACCGATGTCGAAATCTACCTCAACCGCCAGGTGGTGCGTCAGGGCCGCTTTTTATCGCTGCAGGACGAAGTACGTAACTTTCCTATCCAGCGCTGGCGCAAAAACGTTGTGCTGTCCTGCGGCTCGCTGTTGGTGATGGCGCTGCTGATTAGCTGGATCCCGCTCAGCATGCCAATCAAGCTGAGCCTGGCCTGGATCAAGGGCACCGAGAGCCTTGAGGTGAACGAGGTAGATAAGCTGGCGGCGCAGCCGCTGCACGTCGGCGATATTTTGAAAGTGAACGGCACCGGCATGTGCGCCGTTCCCGATAACTACCAGAGCAACCGCAGCTACGCCTATATGCCGTTCGACTGTTCGGCCGTCTACTGGAACAACGCCTCGCCGCTGCCCCAGCCGCAGTCCGATATCATCGATAAAGCCTCGGCGCTGCTGGAGGCGACCACGCGCCAGCTGCATCCGGAAACCAATACCGATCCCAAGCTCAACCCGCAGCTCGCCTCGGCGATTCAAAAATCGGGCATGATCCTGCTGGACGATTTTGCCGACCTGGTGCTGAAAACGCAGGATCTCTGTAGCCAGCAGCAGGACTGCGTGCGGCTCAAAAACGCGCTGGTGAATCTCGGCAACGCTAAAGACTGGGATACGCTGGTGCGCCGCGCCGACTCCGGGCAGCTGAACGGCATGAACGTGCTGCTGCGGCCGGTCAGCGCCGAAGCGCTGGAAAACCTGGTCAATACCGCGACCTCCAGCTTCTTCTACCGCGAGACGCGCCGCGCCGCCGAAAACCTCAACAGCCCGCCGCCGGGCGGATTCCTTATCGTTAGCGACGAAGGGCGCCAGCTGGTGAATCAGCCGCAGCCGACGGTCTCGCTGTTCGATCTTGATGCGCCATCGCAATGGCGCGAACTACAGCGCCTCTCCGGCATGCTGCTGCACACGCCATTCAGCGCCAGCGGCATTATCACCGGCCTGTCGGTAGACGCCAACGGTACGCACCATATCGCGCTGCACAACGAGCCGGATGCGATGGCGATGTGGCGCTACCTCGGCACCACCCTGCTACTGGCGGTGCTGCTGACCTGCTCGCTGGTAAACGCCCTGCTTGCACTGCGCCGTATCCATCGCAACCGTCAGCGCATGGCGAATATCCAGCAGTACTACGACAAGTGCTTCAACCATAATCTCAGCACCATGCAGAGCGTGCGCTCGATGTTCTGACGCCGCGACGCCGCCCGGCCCGTTCCGCCAGCGCCCTGCCCTCTCCCGCCTCTTTCTGTGCTACCCTGTCGCCCGCTTTTTATCGGAGAACCTGCCTGATGACGCTGAACTGGGCGCAAATCGATACCGTGCTGCTGGATATGGACGGCACGCTGCTGGACCTGGCGTTCGACCGCCATTTTTGGCTGGAGCATGTGCCGCTAACGCTGAGCGAAACGCGCGGCATTACACTGGCGGAGGCAGAGGCGCTGATCGCCGGAAAGTACCAGGCGGTGGCGCATACGCTAAACTGGTATTGTCTGGACTACTGGGCGGCGGAGCTGGCGCTGGATATTCGCGCCATGACCTATGCGAAGCGTAGCCTGGCGGCGATGCGCGAAGATACGGTGCCCTTTTTGCAGGCGCTGCGTCGGGCGGGAAAACGCACCATTCTGCTGACCAACGCCCATCCCTATAACCTGGATATCAAACTGGCGCAGACCGGCCTTGCGCCGCACCTTGATTTATTACTTTCCACCCATACCTTTGGGTATCCGAAAGAGGACCCGCGCTTGTGGCAGGCGGTGGAGCAGCATACCGGATTTGATCGTCCGCGAACGCTGTTTATTGATGACAACGAGACCATTCTCGACGCGGCGAAAAGCTGGGGCATCGGCTGGTGTTTAGGCGTCAGCAACCCCGACTCCGGGCGTCCCGATCAGGTCTTCCAGCGTCACGCGGCGGTCCGCGACTATCGCACCCTGTGCAGCGCGCTGGCGTAAACGGGAGCAGCAATGAAAGAGAAAAGCAGCGAAGGCGTGCGCCTCGACAAATGGCTCTGGGCGGCGCGCTTCTACAAAACGCGCTCGCTGGCGCGCGACATGATTGAAGGCGGCAAAGTGCACTACAACGGCCAGCGCAGCAAGCCGAGCAAGCTGGTCGAGATCGAGGCGGAGCTGACGCTGCGCCAGGGCAACGACGAGCGCACCGTGATCGTCACCGCGCTCAGCGATAAGCGCGGTCCGGCCGAGGTGGCGCAGCAGCTCTACAGCGAAACCGCCGCCAGTATTGAAAAACGGGAAAAGGTGGCGCTGGCGCGTAAAATGAACGCGCTCACCATGCCGCATCCCGATCGCCGCCCCGATAAAAAAGAGCGCCGCGATTTGATGAAATTTAAATTAACGGGCGACGACCAGGCCTAGCCCCAACGAGAGAAAATTTATGTCTGTACAAGATCAACTGCATCGTTACCTGTTTGAGAATGTGGCCGTGCGCGGCGAGTTGGTGAATGTCAGCCACACCTGGCAGGAAATCATCAAAAACCATGACTATCCGGCCCCGGTGCAGACGCTGCTCGGCGAGCTGCTGGTCGCGACCAGCCTGCTGACCGCCACGCTGAAATTCGACGGCGACATCACGGTGCAGCTGCAGGGCGACGGCCCGCTCTCGCTGGCGGTCATCAACGGCAATAACCGTCAGGAGCTGCGCGGCGTCGCGCGCGTGAAGGGCGAGATTCCAGCGGACGCCACCCTGAAAAGCATGGTCGGCACCGGCTATCTGGCGATCACCATTTCGCCAGAGAAAGGCGAGCGCTATCAGGGCGTGGTAGGCCTGGAAGGCGAAACGCTGGCCGCCTGCCTGGAAGACTATTTTATGCGCTCCGAGCAGCTGCCGACCCGTCTGTTTATTCGCACCAATGAAAAAGGCGCCGCGGGCATTCTGCTGCAGGTGCTGCCGGCGCAGGATACCCAGACCGAAGACTTCAACCACCTGGCAACGCTGACCGAAACCGTGAAGAGCGAGGAGCTGATCGACCTGCCGGCGACCGACGTCCTGTGGCGCCTCTATCATCAGGAAGAGGCGACGGTATTTGACCCGCAGCCGGTAAGCTTTAAGTGCACCTGCTCGCGCGAACGCTGCGGCGAAGTGCTGAAAACCCTGCCTCAGCACGAGGTCGACGAGATCATCGAAGAGGATGGCCAGGTCGATATGCACTGCGACTACTGCGGCACGCACTACGTCTACGACGCGGTCGATATTGCGGCGATCCGCAAAGGCGGCGCGGAAGGCGAAAACAGCGACAGCATCCACTGATTTATCTCCGGGCGGCCTCGCCGCCCTTTTCCCTCCCCGCGATATCCCCTTAATTTACAAAGTAAAATAACTCTTTTTCGCTAACTTTAGTTTCAAAAGCGGCACTTTTTACTGCTTAACGCGCTCTGGTTCGCATTTCTGACGGACAACGCTTTTTCCATCGGCTCAGAAGAGTACACTGCGCGCGATCGTGCATCCGCCCAGCAGCACGCAGACGGCTTGCGCGGCACCTATAACTATTCGCCTGTGCAGTACCAAAACGATTTAAGGAGCAGTCACATGCGCGTTACCGGCCTGACCTCGCAAGATCTTGCCGCTTTGGGCATCGAGGGCACCACCGAAGTGGTCCACAACCCCGATTTCGATACGCTGTTTACCGAAGAACTCCGTCCCGAGCTGGAAGGTTATGCGCGCGGCACCCTGACGCAAAGCGGCGCGGTGGCGGTCGATACCGGCATTTTTACCGGTCGCTCGCCCAAGGATAAATATATCGTCCGCGACGACACCACCCGCGACACGCTGTGGTGGAACGATCAAGGAACAGGCAAAAACGACAACCAGCCGCTCTCCCAGGAGACCTGGCAGCAGCTAAAAGCCTGCGTAACCGAGCAGCTTTCCGGCAAGCGCCTGTTTGTGGTCGACGCGTTCTGCGGCGCTAACGCCGATTCACGCCTCAGCGTGCGCTTCGTCACCGAAGTGGCCTGGCAGGCGCATTTCGTCAAAAACATGTTTATTCAGCCGAGCGAAAGCGAGCTGGCCGCCTTTAAGCCTGACTTTGTGGTGCTGAACGGGGCGAAATGCACTAACCCCAACTGGCAGGCGCAGGGGCTGCATTCGGAAAACTTTGTGGCGTTCAACCTGACCGAAGGGATGCAGCTGATCGGCGGCACCTGGTACGGCGGCGAGATGAAGAAAGGGCTGTTCGCCGTGATGAACTACCTGCTGCCGCTGCGCGGCATCGCCTCGATGCACTGCTCGGCCAACGTTGGCAAAGCGGGCGACGTGGCGGTGTTCTTCGGTCTCTCCGGCACCGGCAAAACCACGCTTTCCACCGATCCGGAACGCCAGCTGATTGGCGACGACGAGCACGGCTGGGACGACGACGGCGTTTTCAACTTCGAAGGTGGCTGCTACGCCAAAACCATCAAACTCTCTAAGCAGGCCGAGCCGGAAATCTACCGCGCTATCCGTCGCAATGCGCTGCTGGAGAACGTCGTGGTGCGTGAAGACGGCAGCGTCGATTATGACGACGACAGCAAGACCGAGAACACCCGCGTCTCCTACCCGATCGATCATATCGACAATATCGTCCGTCCGGTGTCGAAAGCGGGCCACGCGAAGAAAGTGATTTTCCTGACCGCTGACGCCTTCGGCGTGCTGCCGCCGGTGTCGCGCCTGACGCCTGAGCAGACGCAGTATCACTTCCTCTCAGGCTTTACCGCCAAGCTGGCGGGCACCGAACGCGGCGTGACCGCGCCGACCCCGACCTTCTCTGCCTGCTTCGGCGCCGCGTTCCTGACGCTGCACCCGACGCAGTATGCCGAGGTGCTGGTGAAGCGCATGCAGGCCGCGGGCGCGCAGGCGTATCTGGTCAATACCGGCTGGAACGGCAGCGGCAAACGTATTTCGCTGAAGGATACGCGCGCCATTATCAATGCGATTCTGGCGGGTGAACTGGACGACGCTGAAACCGAGACGCTGCCGGTGTTTAACCTGCAGGTGCCGAAGGCGCTGGGGCAGCTCGACGCCGCCACGCTCGATCCGCGCAGCAGCTGGGAAAGCGACGAGAAGTGGCTGGGAGCGGCGCGCGATCTGGCGCAGCGCTTCATCACCAATTTCGAGAAGTATACCGACAATGCGGCGGGCGCCGCGCTGGTTAAAGCTGGTCCGGTACTGTAAGCCTTCGGGCGCGGCGATTGCCGCGCCCGCTTGCTGTTCAGCTCTGCGCCGCGCCGTTACTGCTCGGCGCACTCTGCTCTATAAGCGGCAGCCAGGCGCGAATGCGCAGTCCACCGCGCTCGCTCTCGCCAATCTCCAGCGATCCCTGATGCGCATCGATAATGCGCTGCACAATCGCCAGCCCAAGGCCGGTGCCGCTGGTGCTGCGCGCGCTGTCGCCGCGGACAAAGGGCTGTAGCAGATGCGTCAGCTGTTCTGGCTTGATGCCCGGACCGTCATCCTCGACCTGAAACCACGCGCGATGCAGTTCGCGCCCGCTGCTCACTTTGATCCAGCCGTTGCCGTAGCGCGCCGCGTTCACCACCAAATTCGCCACCGCACGCTTGATCGACAGCGGATTGATATCCAGCATCAGCTCTTCCGGCATGACGGCGTTCTCAATCTCGCGCTCGTAGCCGCTTTCGGCCGCCACCACTTCGCCCAGCACGCTGTTGAGATCGGCGCGCTCGGTCTGCATCTCCTGGCCGGTGCGCAGATAGTCGATGAACTGCTCAATGATGGCGTTGCACTCTTCGATATCTTTATTAATCGACTCGGCAAGGTAGCCATCCTCTTCGCCCATCATCTCGGTGGCCAGACGAATGCGCGTCAGCGGCGTGCGCAGATCGTGGCTAACGCCCGCCATGAGCAGCGTGCGGTCGTCCGCCAGCTGCTTCACGCCAGCGGCCATCTGGTTAAAGGCGCGCGTCACCGAACGCACCTCCGAGGCGCCATACTCGCGCAGCGGCGGTGGAATGATGCCCTTGCCGACCTGCAGCGCCGCGTGCTCCAGATCCACCAGCGGCCGGTTCTGAATGCGGATAAACAGCCAGGCGCCGCCAATCGCCAGCAGCATAATCGCCAGCGTGTAGCGGAACAGCGGCGAGAAGTCGCCCTGATGAATTTCCGTCAGCGGCACGCGCACCCAGATATCAGGCGACAGCCAGGTTTTCAGCCAGACCACCGGCGAGTTTTTATTCACCTCGACGCGCACGTCGGTCGGCCCGCCAAGCTGCTGGCCCATCTGCTCGCTCAGGAACTCATAGTGCTGCGCCCAGCGCAACCCGCTCTCTTCGGCTGCCGCGTTGGTATAAAGCGAAATCCCCAGCTCGCGGTAGATCTCACGGCGAAACGCGGGCGGCACTTCCAGCTGCGTGCCATCTTCCAGCTGCAGCCGGTCGGTCATCAACATGCGCACTTCATACGCCAGCACCTTGTTGAACTGCTGCAGGCTGGGAAGAATGGCGAAGTTGAGCACCACCAGATAGGTCGTTACCAGACTGACGAACAGCAGGGTCACGATCAACAGCAGGGTGCGGGCAAACGAACTGCGAGGCGAGAAGCGCAGTCGCCTCATGCTTTAGAACCGTCCGGCACAAATACGTAGCCCAGGCCCCAGACCGTCTGGATATAGCGCGGATGCGCCGGGTCCTCTTCCACCATGCGGCGCAGGCGCGAGATCTGCACGTCGATAGAGCGCTCCATTGCGCTGTATTCGCGTCCGCGCGCGAGGTTCATCAGCTTGTCGCGCGACAGCGGTTCGCGCGGGTGGCTGACCAGCGCCTTCAGCACGGCGAACTCGCCGCTGGTGAGCGGCATCGGCTCATCTTCGCGGAACATCTCGCGCGTGCCGAGGTTCAGCTTGAACTTGCCGAAGGCGATTACCGCCTCTTCCTGCGAAGGGGCGCCCGGCAGCTCGTTGGCCTGACGACGCAGCACGGCGCGAATGCGCGCCAAAAGCTCGCGTGGGTTGAACGGCTTAGGAATATAGTCGTCGGCGCCGATCTCCAGCCCAACGATACGATCGACCTCTTCGCCTTTCGCCGTCACCATAATGATCGGCATCGGATTGCTCTGGCTGCGCAGACGACGGCAAATCGACAGGCCGTCTTCGCCCGGCAGCATCAGATCCAGCACCATCAGGTGAAAGGATTCACGGGTCAGCAGACGATCCATCTGCTCGGCGTTGGCGACGCTGCGCACCTGAAAGCCCTGCTCGGTGAGATAGCGTTCCAGCAGCGCACGCAAACGCATATCGTCATCAACGACCAGAATTTTGTAGTTCTCTTGCATTTTCTACTCCCAAAGGCGCCATTGCCTGAGCCGATATTGTTAAAAAAAGTTGTCTGTCTGTGACAGTCATTAATGGTTTATATTCTAGCCGAAATTGTTACAAAGCATATTAAACAGGAGCTTATCTTTAATTTTATCGCTGCCTTCTGGGCAAAAGCACATTCTTAAGCGGTGTTTGATACCGTTACGGCAAATCTGAAAGTCAGACGTTTTTTCTTGTCACTGGCGGCCGCAAAATGACGGCCAGGATGAATCAAACTTGCAGATCAACCAGTTAACGCGCAATTTGACTTTAGCGCCATTCGCCGCCTGACATAGCGGCCACAATTGCAGCCAGCCCAGCTGAGCGACAGCATAAAATATCCTCTTTTGCGCGCCGCGCCGCAGGCTTCTCTCGGATTTGCGCTATTTTTTTCTTCATTCAGGCCATTTAAAAATAAAGCCTCATAAATCAATCAGTAAAGCTACCTTTCCGCTTTATGTGAATTGCACCACACTGCTTTCACTCGCTTCACTACAGGGAAAGCAATAATGAAAAAAACGTTGTTAGTGCTGGGTGCGCTGGCCACCCTCGTTCTGAATCCGGCGTTTGCGGCGACCGCAACTGGCGAAGCTGCTGGCGCGCAGGCGTCGACCACCGCGCAGGGCAACTCTAACGCTATCGGCGTCGGCGCCGTGGCTGCGCTGCTGGGCGTAGCGCTGGCGACCGCTGGCGGCGGCGACAAAGGCACCTCCTCTTCCACCACCACCTCAACCGTGGCGGGAAAATAACGATTTAGGCCATTTTCTCTTTCTGTACCTGCCCCTTTCGCCACCGGGGAACGACACAAAGGGTTTTCACCGTTGAAAACCTGTTCCCCGACTCTTTTTTGCCGCGCCTGCTTTGCTTTACACTGCCTGCTTTTACGCTTCCGAGTCGCTACGCATGAAAACCCGACTGATCACCCGTGAAGGCTTTGACAAGCTGAAGGCCGAGCTCGACTATCTCTGGCGCGAAGAGCGTCCTGAAGTGACGAAGAAAGTAACCTGGGCCGCCAGCCTCGGCGATCGCAGCGAAAACGCCGACTACCAGTACAACAAAAAACGCCTGCGCGAAATCGATCGCCGCGTACGTTATCTGACAAAAAGCCTTGAGTCGCTGCGCATCGTCGACTATTCGCCGCAGCAGGACGGCAAGGTTTTCTTCGGCGCCTGGGTAGAGGTAGAAAATGACGAGGGCGAGGTCAAACGCTTTCGCATCGTCGGCTATGACGAGATTTTCGGCCGCAAAGACTATATCTCTATCGACTCGCCGATGGCGCGAGCGCTGCTGAAAAAAGAGCCGGGCGACGCCGTGACGGTAGAGACGCCGCTGGGCCCCGCGCTCTGGTACGTCAATGAAATTTCCTATCCTGACGCCTGATTCAGAATATCGCTGAAAGCCAGCCCCATCGCTGGCAATTTCACTTTCCAGTCCGTATAACTGTCCCCTGATTTTTAACCCTGTAAGCAAGACAGAATCGATGATGAAAGATCTCAGCCACATTATTGCCAGTGAGCTGCAGGCGCGTGCGGAGCAAGTTGAAGCCGCCGTGCGTCTGCTGGACGAAGGGAACACCGTGCCGTTTATCGCACGCTATCGTAAAGAGGTGACCGGCGGTCTGGACGACACCCAACTGCGCCAGCTGGAGACGCGTCTCGGCTACCTGCGCGAACTGGAAGATCGCCGCCAGTCGATTCTGAAGTCCATTGACGATCAGGGCAAACTCACCGACGAACTCGCCAGCGCCATTAATGCCACGCTGAGCAAAACCGAACTCGAAGACCTCTACCTGCCCTATAAAGTCAAGCGCCGCACCCGCGGCCAGATCGCCATTGAAGCCGGCCTGCAACCGCTGGCCGAGAGCCTGTGGCAGGATGCGTCGCAGGATCCCGAACAGCTGGCTGCGCAGTATGTCGATGCCGATAAAGGCGTCGCCGACGTGCGCGCCGCGCTGGACGGCGCGCGCTATATCCTGATGGAGCGCTTCGCCGAAGACGCCGCGCTGCTGGCAAAGGTGCGCGACTACCTGTGGAAAAACGCGCATCTGGTGTCGCGCGTGGTGGAAGGCAAAGAGCAGGAAGGGGCGAAATTCCGCGACTACTTCGATCACCACGAGGCGCTGCACAGCGTGCCGTCGCACCGTGCGCTGGCGATGCTGCGCGGCCGTAACGAGGGCGTGCTGCAGCTCTCCCTGAATGCCGATCCGCAGTTCGACGAGCCGCCGCGCGAAAGCTACGGCGAAACGCTGATCGCCGAGCATCTCAACCTGCGCCTCAACGGCGCGCCGGCCGACGCCTGGCGCAAGGCGGTGGTGAGCTGGACCTGGCGCATCAAGGTGATGCTGCACCTGGAGACGGAGCTGATGGGCACGGTGCGCGAGCGCGCCGAAGACGAAGCGATCAACGTATTCGCCCGCAACCTGCACGATCTGCTGATGGCGGCGCCGGCGGGCATGCGCGCCACCATGGGCCTCGATCCCGGCCTGCGCACCGGCGTGAAGGTTGCGGTGGTGGACGCCACCGGCAAGCTGGTCGCGACCGATACCATCTATCCACATACCGGCCAGGCGGCGAAAGCCGCTACCGTGGTCGCCGCGCTCTGCGCGAAACACCAGGTCGAACTGGTGGCGATCGGCAACGGCACCGCCTCGCGCGAGACCGAACGCTTTTTCCTCGACGTGCAGAAACAGTATCCGCACGTGACAGCACAGAAAGTGATCGTCAGCGAAGCGGGCGCGTCGGTCTATTCCGCCTCGGAGCTGGCGGCGCTGGAGTTTCCGAACCTCGACGTCTCGCTGCGCGGCGCGGTCTCTATCGCACGACGCCTGCAGGATCCGCTGGCGGAGCTGGTGAAAATCGATCCGAAATCGATCGGCGTCGGCCAGTATCAGCACGACGTCAGTCAGAGCCAGCTGGCGAAGAAGCTGGACGCGGTGGTGGAAGACTGCGTAAACGCCGTCGGCGTCGATCTCAATACCGCCTCGGTGCCGCTGCTGACGCGCGTCGCCGGTCTGACGCGCATGATGGCGCAGAATATTGTGAGCTGGCGCGACGAAAACGGCCGCTTCCAGAATCGCCAGCAGCTGCTCAAGGTGAGCCGTCTCGGCCCCAAAGCCTTTGAACAGTGCGCGGGCTTCCTGCGCATTAACCACGGCGACAATCCGCTCGACGCCTCGACGGTACACCCGGAGGCCTACCCGGTGGTGGAGCGCATCCTGGCGGCGACCGAGCAGGCGTTACAGGATCTGATGGGCAACCCCTCCAGCCTGCGCAACGTTAAGGCGGTCGACTTTACCGACGACCGCTTCGGCCTGCCGACCGTCACCGACATTATCAAAGAGCTGGAAAAACCGGGCCGCGACCCGCGTCCTGAGTTTAAAACCGCGCAGTTCGCCGAAGGGGTTGAAACCCTTAACGATCTGCTGCCGGGCATGGTGCTGGAGGGCGCAGTGACCAACGTCACCAACTTCGGCGCCTTTGTCGATATCGGCGTGCATCAGGATGGTCTGGTGCATATCTCCTCGCTGTCGGACAAGTTTGTCGAGGATCCGCATCAGGTGGTGAAGGCGGGCGATATCGTGAAGGTGAAAGTGCTGGAGGTCGACCTGCCGCGCAAACGTATCGCGCTCACCATGCGTCTGGATGAGCAGCCGGGCGAGGGCAACGCGCGCAGCAGCGCCCGCAGCGCGCCGCGCGACGGTGCACGTCCGGCCAGCGGCGCGAAGCCGCGCGCGCGTCAGAACAGCCAGCCCGCAGGCAACAGCGCGATGGGCGATGCGCTGGCGGCGGCGTTCGGTAAAAAACGCTAAACCCTGCGCGCGCCCGACCGATTCCGGGTCGGGCGCGCGTAGCCTGCTCTGTAAAGTTGAAAATCCCTCTCTTAACGCTACGCTGAAAACACGCCTGCATAAAAAACAACCCGGGACGTGGCACCCAATTCGCGATGGAAACGATCACAGCGCTGCTCGATAAAATCTATGCCGATACCTTTCCTCAGGCGGCGCGTGCGCGTCTGCTGAGCCATATCGCCGCCGCGCGCGACGCGATTAAGCTGCCGCGCAAGGCGCACTGGGATGAACAGGACGTGGTGCTGATCACCTATGCCGATCAGTTCCGCGAAGCGGAGGTGCCGACGCTGCAAAGCTTCTCCCGCTTTTACCAGCAGCATCTGCAGTCCACCTTTCCGCTGGTGCATCTGCTGCCCTTTTTCCCCTACTCGTCCGACGACGGCTTTTCCGTCATCGATTACCATCAGGTCAACCCGCTGTGCGGCGACTGGCCGGATGTCGCCAGGCTGCATCAGGAAACGCGCCTGATGTTCGACTTCGTCTGCAACCATATGTCGGCGCACAGCGCCTGGTTCAAACACTATCTGGCGCGCGATCCCGGCTGGGACGACTTCTTTATCAGCATGCCCCCCGCCACCGATCTCAGCGGCGTAACGCGGCCGCGCACCTCGCCGCTGCTGACGCCGTTCGAGATGGCGAACGGCGAAATGCGCTTTATCTGGACCACCTTCAGCGCCGATCAGATCGATCTTAACTTCGGCAACCCCGAGGTGCTGATCCGCATGGTAGAGGTGCTGCTCGACTACCTGCAAAAAGGGGCGGACTATGTGCGCCTTGACGCCGTCGGCTATATGTGGAAAACGCCCGGCACGCGCTGCATCCATCTGGAAAAAACCCATTTGCTGGTGAAGCTGTTCCGCGCCATTGCCGACCTGGTCGCGCCCGGCACGGTGATCATCACGGAAACCAACGTGCCGCATAAAGACAACGTCAGTTATTTCGGCGACGGGCATGACGAAGCGCAGATGGTCTATCAGTTTTCCCTGCCGCCGCTGGTGCTGCACGCTATCCATTCCGGTTCCGGACGCGCGCTGCGCCAGTGGGCGGGCGCGCTGGAGCATGGCAACGGCACCACCACCTTCTTTAACTTTCTCGCATCGCACGACGGCATCGGGCTCAATCCGGCGCGCGGCATTCTCTCCGAGGTGGAGATTGTGGCGCTGGTGCGCGATCTGGCGCTGGAAGGCGCGCTGGTCTCCTATAAAAACAATCCCGACGGCACCACCAGCCCCTATGAGATCAACGTTACCTATCTCGACGCCCTCAATCATCAGAACGACGATGACGACACGCGCCTGCGCCGCTTTCTGCTGGCGCACGCAATCCTGCTCGCCTTCCCCGGCGTGCCCGCTATCTATATTCAGAGCATCCTCGGCTCGCGCAACGACTACGAAGGGGTAAAAGCCGCGGGCCACAACCGCGCCATCAACCGCCAGAAATTCGACCTGAAGATGATTGAGGCGGCGCTGGCAGACGGCGACAGCCTGCGCCATGCCATCTATACCCACCTCAGCAGGCTCATCCAGCTGCGCACGCGCCAGCCCGCTTTTCATCCCGATAACCCGATGAGGCTCTACGACAGCGACAACGCGCTACTGGTGATGAGGCGTCACGATCCGCAGCAGGAGGATGGCGGCCTGCTGTGCGTGTTTAATCTGAGCGCAAAAACGGTGGAGATGACGCTGCCGGAAGCGCGCCTTTTTCAGGATGTGATTACGGATAAGAAAATTGATGGCACCCAGCCACTTACGCTGGATGCCTGGCAGTTTGTCTGGCTGCGTAGCTGATTACTTATAAACTTCCGCGGTGGCGCTGAATTTGCCGTGTTCACGGCCCGCGATCACCAGGAAGTATTTGCCTCCTTTTTCATCAGCCTGCTTAGAAAGCTCGCGTTTGGCGTCCATCGGCGAGGTGGTTTCCGCCGTGGTATTCACCGTACCGATCTTCTGGAGATTCATTTTTTTCACTTCTTCTTTGGTCACTTCCTTGGCCGCAACCGCCGAAAACGACACTGCGCCCATTACCATTGAAGCGACAACCCATTTCATCACCTTCATTACAGTACCCCTCATTTATTTCCGTTATGTGAGATGTAAGCAGACGCTGGATGCGTCAGGCGAGATGGAACGGCATCATCCTCTCCCTGGACAATTCACATCATTAAGCGGCCATGCCTACCCGAAAAGTATTGTCGCTGATAAAAAAATTGCCAGCCTTGTGCCCGGTTTAGCGGCAAAACTCCTGTCTGAAATCAAGAATATGCTGGCAGAAGGCGTCCGGATGCGAAATAAAGGGCGCGTGCGCGGCTTTTTCCATCACTATGGAAGGCGAAGCGGGCAGCGCGGCGTCGAGCAACGAGGCGACATGACGCGGTACCAGACCGTCCAGCGCGCCATAGAGACGAAGAAAGGGTACCGCAAGCTGCGGCAGTCGATCGCGCAGGTCGACCTCGCGCAGGATCGCCAGCCCGCCGTCCAGCACCGCCACGGGCGGCATCGGCTGCGCCAGCACCACCTCTTTCAAGCGGCGCGCGTCCTGCCGCGCGCTGTCGGTGCCCAGCGTCTGCAGCGCCAGGAAGCGCTCGACGGTGCGCTGGAAATCGCTGTTAAGCTGCGCGCGAAAGGTTGCCAGGGTCTCTGGCTTGATGCCTGGCCACGCCTCGCCAGCGGTAAAACAGGGCGAAGAGGCGACGCTTATCACGCCTGCTATCCTCTGCGGCGCCAGCAGCGCCAGCTCGGTCGCCACCAGCCCGCCCAGCGACCAGCCCAGCAGCAGCGCGCGCGGCGGCAAATGCGGCAGCAGCCGCTGCGCCATCTCCGCCAGCGAAAGCGCGCCAAACCCCTGACTGCGTCCATAGCCCGGCAGATCGACCAGGTGCAGGCGAAAATGAGGGCTGAGTCGCGGCACGATGCTTTGCCACACTTCGGCGTTCAGGCCCCATCCGTGCAGCAGCACAAGATCGACATTCCCTTCTCCGCAGGTGTGCCAGTAGAGCGAGGTCATCAGTTACTATCCCGTAAAAAATTAAGGAGGTGGCTATGCTACCAATGCCCGCCCTCTGTTGGCTATGCCATCTGCCGCTGCACATCGCGGTGCATGGATTATGCAGCGTCTGCCTGCGCGCGCTGCCGCCGCTGCCAGTGCTCTGTCCGCGCTGCGGCCTGCCGGCCGGATCGCCCCGCGTTGCCTGCGGCCGCTGTCAGCGCTCGCCGCCCGCCTGGCAGGCGCTGGTCTGCGTCAGCGGCTACCAGCCGCCGCTGCGCCGCTGGGTGCATCAACTGAAGTTTTCCCGCATAACCGCACTCAGGGTGATGCTGGCGCGTCTGCTTTTGCTAAGCTGGCTGAACGCTCGCCGCACGCGCGGGCTGGTACGCCCCGATTTGCTGCTCTGCGTGCCGCTGCATAAAAGTCGTGCCTGCCGACGCGGCTACAACCAGGCGGCGCTGCTGGCGCAGCCGCTGGCGCACTGGCTGGGCTGCGAATTCCGCGACGGCATCCGCCGCAGGCGACGCGGCGCGCTGCAGCACCGGCTGCGCGCCTCGCAGCGTCGCAGCAACGTGCGTGGCGCCTTCCGCCTTGAAATGGCCGTGCGCGGGCGCCATATCGCACTCATAGACGATGTGGTGACAACGGGCCATACCGTGGGAGAGATCGGCCGCATTTTGCTGGCGCACGGCGCGGCCAGCGTACAAATCTGGTGCCTGTGCCGTACCTTGTAGAGCGTCGGTGATGGGCGTATTATAACCAACTAAATTAGTCAACTATTGAGCAATTGCCATGATCCGAATTACAGACTCTGCCCAGGAGCACTTCGCTAAACTGCTGTCAAAACAGGAAGATGGCACCCAGATTCGCGTATTCGTCATTAACCCGGGTACGCCAACCGCCGAGTGCGGCGTCTCTTACTGCCCGCCGGATGCGGTAGAAGCGACCGACACGGAGCTGAAGTTCGAGAAGCTTTCAGCCTACGTTGACGAACTGAGCGCCCCTTACCTCGAAGACGCCGAAATCGACTTCGTTACCGACAATCTCGGTTCGCAGCTGACGCTGAAAGCGCCGAACGCCAAAATGCGCAAAGTCTCCGATGATGCGCCACTGGCGGAGCGCGTTGAGTATCTGCTTCAGGCGCAGATTAACCCGCAGCTGGCCGGTCACGGCGGTCGCGTGTCGCTGATGGAGATTACCGACGACGGTTTCGCCATCCTGCAGTTCGGCGGCGGCTGTAACGGCTGCTCCATGATCGACGTCACCCTGAAGGACGGCATCGAGAAAGAGCTGCTGGCCGCTTTCCCGGACCTGAAAGGCGTGCGCGATATCACCGAGCACCAGCGCGGCGAGCACTCCTACTATTAATCGCCCGGCGCGCGACAGTGAGCGACTGTCGCGCGCCGTTCGCTACTTCCCTTTACGCGTCTGACTCACCGCCTTCAATAGCTTTATCACCGCTTTATCCGTAAAGATCGCCTCCAGCGGCTGCGCCAGCTTGCGTCGCCAGTTAGGATATTGATCAACGGTGCCCGGCACGTTTACCGGTGTGGTCATGCCTGTCCAGTCTTCGGGCTGCAGCCCCAGTAGTGCGCTGCCGGTTGCCGCGAGAAATTTATGCATCGCCAGATTAAGCGCGGGCGTCATCGCCAGCTTGTCCGCCTGACGTGCGCTGCGCGCCGGCATTGCGCCCGCCTGATGCAGCGCATCCAGTAGCGCCTGTTTCTGTTTCGCGCGCTGCTCATGCAGCGATTTCAGCACCGCTTTGCTGGGATAGAGCTTGAGCTTTTCGCCTAACGCGAAGTCGCCTGCGTCCCAGAAGCCGGCCAGCGTCGGCAGATCGTGCGTGCTGGCGCTGGCGATCGACTGACGCGGGTAGTCGCCGGGCAGGCGATAACTGCCGTCGCGCTGCTGCTCGAACCACATCACCTTCCATGAGAAAACGCCGCTGGCGCGCAGCAGGCCGACGATTTCCGGCGGCACCGTGCCGAGATCTTCGCCGATAACCATGCAGCGATGCCGCTGGCTCTCCAGCGCCAGAATGCCCAGCAGGTCATGCACCGGGTAGCTGACGTAGGCGCCTTTATCGGCCGTCTCCCCTTTTGGCACCCACCATAGCCGCAGCAGCGCCATCACGTGGTCAATGCGCAGCGCGCCGCAGTCGCGCATATTGGCGCGCAGCATGTCGATAAAAGGCTGATAGCCGCGCGCGCGCATCACGTGCGGATCCATGGGCGGCAGGCCCCAGTTCTGTCCCAGCGGTCCGAGGCGATCCGGCGGCGCGCCAACCGACGCCTCCAGCCGGTAGAGCTCAGGATCGTGCCAGGTCTCCGCGCTACCTTCCGCCACGCCCACCGCCAGATCGCGATAGAGCCCCACCGTCATCTTCAGCGCCTGGCTGCGCGCCCAGCACTGCGCGAACTGGGTTTGCGCCAGCCACTGCAGCCACTGCCAGAAGGCGATCTCTTCTTCATGCGTTTCGCACCAGCGCTGCACGTCAGGCGTCTGGCTGTTGCGCCAGCTTTCCGGCCAGGCGGGCCAGCCCCAGGCGTCTGCATCTTCGGCGCTCCGCTCCGCCTGCAGGCCGTCGTACGCCGCCTGATAGCGCAGGCTGTCGCCGCCGTCGCGCACAAACGTGGCGAACGCCTGCCGCGGCGCCTCATCTTCTGCGCGCAGGCTGAACTGCGCCCAGGCGTGACGCAATGCGGCGAGCTTTAGCGCCATCACCGTCGCGTAATCGACAAACTCGCTCTCGCGCGCTTTTGCCAGCGCGCGCTGCGTTTTCGCCGCTTTCCACCACTTTTGCGCCGCCGCGCTCTGCTGGAAATCTTCCAGCTGCGCCACGCTGATATAGATAATGTTCAGCCAGCGGCGCGACGAGGGACTGTAAGGACTGGCGAAATCGGGCGTCGCGGGATAGAGCGCATGCAGCGGATTGAGCCCGACAAAGTCACCGCCCTGCTGCGCCACCTGCTCCAGAAGCTGCTGCAGATCGCCAAAGTCGCCGATGCCCCAGTTATCGGCGGATCGCACGGTATAGAGCTGCACCAGCGCTCCCCAGCGCTTCTCACCGTTGCGCAGCGGCACAGGTAGCCAGCAGCGGCGCGGCGTCAGAATGATGCGTGTCTGCCACTCTTTTTTGCCTTTGCTCAGCGTCAGCTGGTGATAGCCGTGCCCGAGCGGCGACGGCAGCATAAAAGGCTCGCCTGCCTCCAGTTCGCCGCTAAACTCGCGGCCCTTTTCGCTGCGCAGGCGCCACTGATAGCGGCCGCGTCCTTCCGGGTTAAGCTGGCGCGTTGTGCCGCCGCTAAAGACCTGCACCGGGGGCAGCGGCGCGCCCTTCTCTTTTCTGGCGTCGCCCATGACCGCCAGCAGCGCCGTTTTAGTTTCGTCGCTGATGGCTTCCGGTTCGCCTTTGGCGTTGGTGTAGGTGAGGGATATTCCGGCGGCGACTGCCGCGCGATCCAGTGCGCTCTCTTTCATGCTCTCCCCTTAG
The DNA here is from genome assembly GCF_051025595.1 of Pantoea phyllosphaerae. Taxonomy (NCBI): domain Bacteria; kingdom Pseudomonadati; phylum Pseudomonadota; class Gammaproteobacteria; order Enterobacterales; family Erwiniaceae; genus Pantoea; species Pantoea phyllosphaerae. The sequence goes on along the minus strand of NZ_JBPFDE010000006.1, from coordinate 178,833 downwards.
CGTCTTGATGCAAAGCCGTTGAGTTGCGGTGTGATAACGGTTTGCCCACAGGCAAACTGAGCATTAAGTAAAGACGGCAGTGGGGAAAAAATCGACAGGAAACAAAGAAAAAGGCGGGTTTTGAAATCAGCGAGCGCTATAGCCTTAGTTAAGGCGATACCGCTCGCGACAGCTTAAAGATTAACGGTGCTCACTCAGCAGAGTTCGAGTTGAACCTCGTGCTGTTCGATCACTTTCATAATGCTGGCGGGCGGCTGCTTGTCGGTATAGAGCTGGTCGATAAGCCCCATATTGCCGAGATTGACCATCGCGTTGCGGCCGAACTTAGAATGGTCGACCACCAGCATCACGCAGCGTGAATTTTCGATAATGGCGCGCTTGGTGCGCACCTCGTGATAGTCAAACTCCAGCAGCGACCCGTCCATATCAATGCCGCTGATGCCGAGAATGCCGTAATCGAGGCGGAACTGAGAGATAAAGTCGAGCGTCGCTTCGCCCATAATGCCGCCGTCGCGCGTGCGCACCTCGCCGCCAGCGATGATCAGTCGAAAATCGGGCTTGCTCATCAACAGCGTCGCCACATTGATATTGTTGGTCACCACGCGCAAGTTTTTATGATTCAGCAGCGCATAGGCCACCGCTTCTGGCGTGGTGCCGATATCGATAAATAAGGTTGCGCCGTCTGGAATTTCACTGGCGACGCGTTCGGCGATGCGCGCTTTCTCCGCCGACCACATCATCTTACGCTCCTGCCAGGCGGTATTTTCAGAGCTGGAAGGCAGCGCCGCGCCGCCGTGATGACGCTGAATTTTATTCTGATCGGCGAGGTCGTTAAGATCGCGGCGGATGGTTTGCGGGCTTACCTCAAAATGTTCTACCAGCTCTTCGGTACTGACATATCCCTGACGCCGGACCAGATCGATAATGGCGTCATGACGTTGCGTCTGCTTCACATTACTCTCCTGTTTTCTTTTTTTATCCGGCGCTAACGGCGCCGCACTGCACGGGTATCGACAAACGCCATCGCCAGCCCGACCAGCAGACCGGCGACGTGAGCGCCATTGGCAATAGCGAGCCCGAACGCGCCATACCAGCCGATCACCAGCCACACGATAGCAAAACCAATCAGTCCGCGTTCCAGATAGACGCCGCTCTCAGGGTCACGCTCGCCGCGCAGCCAGCAGTAGCCCATCAGCGCATACACCACGCCCGACAAACCGCCAAACCAGATGCCGCTGAATTTCGCCTGTACGAAGCCACTGAGCAGCGCTGAAATCAGCATAATCACAAACAGCTTGCCGCTGCCGAGCCGCTTCTCTACCGCGCCGCCGAGATACCACCACCACATCAGGTTAAACAGGATATGCAGCAGTGAAAAGTGGAGCAGCGCATGGCTGAACCAGCGCCAGGCCTGAAAATACTGGCCTGGGCCATCCGGCCAGCTCAGCCACAGCAGCACCCTTTGATCGCCAAAGATCTGCATCAGGATAAACACTGCGATACAGGCGAAAAGCACGGTCATGGTAAGCGGGCCAGCGCGATCGCGAATATTGCCCCACAGATTGCTGCGCTCGTAGCGCAGGCCACTTTTGGTGTCGCCGGTATGCCAGCTGGCGGCCTGATAGCGAGGGTGGTCCGGCTGGCGCACAAACTGTTGAAGTTCGTTTTCGACCATTTCAAGTCGGCTCTCGTCATCGAGCAGAATGACGTAGTGACCATCCTGCTCGATGCGCAGCGCGACGCCGCGCGTCGCCATATAGTCGACGAACGCCTGCGCCATGCGCGGGTTAGTAAACTGGGTAATGCGCACCATTAATCACTCTCCTTGTTCATCGGGCGCGGCTCACTCGCCGCCGGCGACAACCTGGGTCGGAAACGCGGCGCGCCAGGCGTCGAAGCCGCCGTCGATGCTGTAGGCGGCGCTGAAGCCCTGGCTCAGCAGATACTGTGCGGCGCCTTTGCTGCTGTTGCCGTGGTAGCACATCACCAGTACCGGCAGCTCCCGGCTGGCGCTGGCCAGAAAGTCGTTGAGGTTGCCGTTGCTCAGGTGCAGCGCGTTTTCCGCATGGCCGAGCGCAAAGCTCTGCGGATCGCGGATATCGACCAGCTGCGCGCCTTGCGCCAGATGCTCGCTGGCCTGCTGAACGTTAATGCATTCGAAGGTTTCCATGATTCTCTCGTTAGGACGACACAATTAGCGCCTAGTGTAACCCGATAAGCAGCCTCAATAACCTGACAAAGTATCCGGGTTTGTATTTATTTCTCAGCAGGAATGTTAGCTATATCACGCAAAAATGTTTTTAGCGCGTTAAACACTGGCATCAATGTTGGTTTGCGACTATGATTATGCTCGAAAACGAACATTAATGAACTATTCCGAACATCGGAGGAGATGACGTGGAAACCAAAGACCTGATCGTGATCGGCGGCGGCATCAACGGTGCCGGCATTGCAGCAGACGCTGCAGGACGCGGCCTGTCAGTGCTGATGCTGGAGGCGCGGGACCTGGCTTGCGCGACCTCTTCCGCCAGTTCAAAGCTGATTCACGGTGGCCTGCGCTACCTCGAACACTATGAATTCCGTCTGGTCAGTGAAGCGCTGGCCGAACGTGAAGTGCTGCTGAAGATGGCGCCGCATATCGCTTTCCCGATGCGCTTTCGTCTGCCGCACCGCCCGCATCTGCGCCCGGCATGGATGATTCGCGCCGGCCTGTTTTTATATGACCATCTGGGCAAGCGCACCAGCCTGCCGGGGAGCAAAAGCCTGCGCTTTGGCGCGGATTCAGCCCTCAAGCCGGAGATTACGCGCGGATTCGAATATTCTGACTGCTGGGTAGATGATGCTCGCCTGGTGGTATTGAACGCGCAGGAAGTGGTAAAGCGCGGCGGCGACGTGCGCACTCGCACTCGCGTAACGCGCGCCTGGCGTGAAAACAACCTGTGGACGGTGGAAGCGGAAGATGTCGACAGCGGCAAAACCTATACCTGGCGCGCCAAAGCGCTGGTGAACGCGGCGGGCCCGTGGGTGAAACAGCTGTTTGACGACGGCCTGAAGCTGAAATCGCCGTACGGCATTCGCCTGATCAAAGGCAGCCATATCGTGGTGCCGCGCGTACACAACGAGAAGCAGTCCTACATCCTGCAGAACGAAGATAACCGTATCGTGTTTGTTATTCCCTGGATGGATGACTTCTCGATTATCGGCACCACTGACGTCGAGTACAAAGGCGATCCGAAGAACGTCAAAATTGACGACAGCGAGATCGACTATCTGCTCAAAATCTACAACAGCCATTTTAAAAAGCAGCTGGTGCGTGACGATGTGGTCTGGAGTTATTCTGGCGTGCGCCCGCTGTGCGATGACGAATCCGATTCGCCGCAGGCGATCACCCGCGACTACACGCTAGACGTGCGCGACGACAACGGCCAGGCGCCGCTGCTGTCGGTGTTTGGCGGCAAGCTGACCACCTACCGCAAGCTGGCAGAGCATGCGCTGGAGAAGCTGGTGAAGTATTTCCCCAACGCTGGTCCGGCATGGACGAAAAATTGCGTGCTGCCGGGCGGCGATATCGCCGGTACGCGTGAAGATTACGCCGCCAGCCTGCGTCGTCGTTATCCGTTTATTACCGAAGGCATGGCGCGTCACTTCGCCCGCACCTACGGCAGCAGCACCGAGACGCTGCTCGACGGCGCGACGCGTATTGAGGATCTGGGTGAGAACTTCGGCCACGACTTTTATGAAGCCGAGCTGCGCTATCTGGTGCAGAACGAGTGGGTGCGCGAGCTGGATGACGCTATCTGGCGCCGCACCAAGCAAGGCATGTGGCTGAACGAGGCGCAGCAGGCGCGCGTAGCAGAGTGGCTGGCGACGCACAGTCAGAAGCCCAGCCTGTCGCTGGCGAGCTAAATAAGTTTAACGGGGCCTCGGCCCCGTTTTTTTTTGCCTGCTGCGCAGGCAGGGCGCTGAGTGGGTTCCGCCCGCCAGACGGGTTGGCCTGCTGCGCAGGCGGGGCGCTGAGCGGGTTCCGCCCGCCAGACGGCTCAGGTTCGCTGCGCGAACTTGCTCTGAGCGGGTTCCGCCCGCCAGGCGGGTTAGCCTGCTGCGCAGGCGGGGCGCTGAGCGGGTTCCGCCCGCCAGACGGTTCAGGTTCGCTGCGCGAACGTGCTCTGAGCGGGTTCCGCCCGCCAGGCGGCTCAGGTTCGCTGCGCGAACGTGCTCTGAGCGGGTTCCGCCCGCCAGACGGCAGGGAGTTTCAGCCGCTCCGCTGCTGGCGTGCGTGTTAAGGGGCTCGCCAGCCCCTTAACAATCCCCGCTTCCGGCAGCCTCCACGCCGCGCTTCGCGCGGTGCCTTCGTTGCTTACGTCGGCCGCACGGACCGCGCGCGCCTCAGCGTGTCGGATGCCTCTGACACTGCCCCGCCTGTGGTTTCCTTATTTTTTTATTAACGACTGCGTCGTCTGAGCACATGACCCATGCTTTCAGCGACAAAGTTGCGCCTTTAAGAATCAGAACGTGCAGCAGGGGTTTTGGGGGCCATCGCAGCCGCTGAGCGGAGGAAGGATTTCAGGACGAGCGGCAGGGATGCCGCGAAGAGGCTGGCATGAGCCATGGATGGCGAATCCAGCCGGTCCGTCAGAAATCCTGCCGGAGCGAAGGGACCCGCGCAGCGGGCGGGTGAGCTGGCCCGGGGCGCGGGTGCAGGGCCGGCGCCCACCGGCCCTGCTCGGTCGCCCGCTGCGGGCGAAATGAAACTGTCCGCCTGTCAGGCGAACGAAACCCGCGCCTCAGCCAGGCAAACAAAACCCGCACCGCCGCCAGGCGAATTAACCTGCGCAGCAGGCAGCCCCGCCTTCGGGCGGAAGCCCGCTCAAAGCCTCACAGGCTTAATATGCCAAATCTCATCCGCATACTCCTGGATGGTTCGGTCAGAAGAGAAATACCCCATATTGGCGATATTCAGCGCCGCGCGGCGCTGCCACTCTTCCGGCTTGCGATAGAGCTCATCCACCTCATCCTGGGTATCCACATAGCTGCGGTAATCTGCCAGCAGCTGATAGTGGTCGCCAAAGTTCACCAGCGAATCGAACAGATTGCGGTAGCGGCCGGGCTCCTGCGGACTAAAAACGCCGGAGGCGATCTGCGTCAGCACCTGATGCAGCTCAGCATCCTCTTCGTAATATTTACGCGGGTTGTAGCCGCCGCTGCGCAGCGCTTCTACCTGCGGCGTAGTATTGCCAAAAATAAAAATATTCTCCTCGCCGACATGCTCCAGCATCTCGACGTTGGCGCCGTCCAGCGTACCGATGGTCAGCGCGCCATTGAGTGCGAACTTCATATTGCTGGTACCGGATGCCTCGGTGCCGGCCGTGGAGATCTGTTCAGAAAGATCCGCCGCCGGAATAATGATCTGCGCCAGGCTAACGCTGTAATTCGGAATAAACACCACCTTCAGCTTGTTCTTCACCTGCGGATCGTTGTTGATCACGTTCGCTACGTCGTTGATCAGGTGAATAATATGCTTAGCGGTGGTGTAGGCCGATGCCGCTTTGCCGGCGAAGATATTGACGCGCGGCACCCAGTCGCGGCCGGGATCGGCTTTGATGCGGTTATAGCGCGTAATCACATGCAGCACGTTCAGCAGCTGACGCTTATATTCATGGATGCGTTTGATCTGCACGTCGAACAGCGCGTGCGGGTCCAGCACGATATCCATGTTTTTCGCCACCCAGTCCGCCAGTCGTCGCTTGTTGTCGAACTTGGCATCAGCCACCTTCTCGATAAACGCCGGATAGTCGATCTGCTGGTTGAGCTCGGCAAGCTGACTAAGATCGGTGCGCCAGGTGCGGCCAATCTCTTCGTCCAGCAGCTCCGACAGCGCCGGGTTGGCCAGCGCCAGCCAGCGACGCGGTGTCACGCCGTTGGTCTTGTTGCAGAACCGACCAGGAAACAGACGTGCGAAATCCGCGAACAGCGACTGCACCATCAGGTTGGAGTGGAGTTCGGAGACGCCGTTGACTTTGTGGCTTACCACTACCGCCAGCCACGCCATGCGAATGCGGCGCCCGTTATTCTCGTCAATGATCGAGATGCGCGACAACAGATCCCAGTCGTCCGGGTAGTACTCCTGAATGGTCTTCAGGAAGTAGTCGTTAATCTCGAAAATAATGCCGAGATGGCGTGGCAGGATCTTGCCGATCATCTCCACCGGCCAGGTTTCCAGCGCCTCGCTCATCAGCGTATGGTTGGTATAAGAGAAAACCTGGCAGGTCACTTCGAACGCATCGTCCCAGGTGAATTTGTGCTCGTCGATTAACAGACGCATCAGCTCTGGAATCGCCAGCACCGGGTGGGTGTCGTTAAGGTGGATAGCGATCTTGTCCGCCAGATTGGACCAGGTTTTGTGCATCTGCCAGTGGCGGTTGAGGATATCCTGCACCGTGGCGGAGACCAGGAAATACTCCTGACGCAGACGGAGCTCGCGTCCCGAATAGGTGGAATCGTCGGGATAGAGCACGCGCGAGACGTTTTCCGAATGGTTTTTATCCTCTACCGCGGCAAAGTAGTCCCCCTGGTTGAATTTGCCCAGGTTGATTGCGTTACTCGCCTGCGCGCCCCACAGGCGCAGCGTATTCGTGGCGTCGGTGTCGAAGCCGGGGATGATTTGATCGTACGCCATGGCGACAATCTCTTCGGTTTCCAGCCAGCTAACCTTCGCGCCTTCATGCTGGATGCGGCCGCCAAAGCGGACTTTATAGCGCGTGTTGTAGCGCTGGAACTCCCAGGGATTGCCATATTCCAGCCAGTAATCGGGCGACTCTTTCTGCTCGCCGTCGATGATATTTTGACGGAACATGCCGTAATCGTAACGGATGCCGTACCCGCGTCCCGGCAGGCCCAGCGTAGCGAGTGAATCGAGAAAACAGGCAGCCAGGCGTCCGAGGCCGCCATTGCCAAGGCCGGGATCGTTCTCTTCTTCCATCAGGTCGGCCAGATTTAATCCCATCTCGTCCAGCGCCTGATTGAGATCGTCATAAATGCCCATCGCCATCAATGCGTTGCCTAACGTCCGGCCCAGCAGAAACTCCATCGACAGGTAGTAGACCTGACGGACATCCTGCGACAGCTGCGCGCGGCTGGAGCGCAGCCAGCGCTCCACCATGCGGTCGCGCACCGCCAGCAGCGATGCGTTGAGCCAGTCATGCTGGTTCGCCACGGAGGGATCCTTGCCGATGGTGAACATCAGCTTATAGGCAATCGAGTGTTTCAGCGCTTCGACCGTTAGTGTCGGCGACGTATAGGTGAAAGGAGCATTCATATCAGTTATCCCAGTCTCTGATTACAGCAAACGTTGGTAAAGATCGCGGTAGGCCTGCGCGGCCACTTGCCAACTGAAATCCATTCCCATCGCCTGTCGCTGAACGTAACGCCAGAGAGAAGGCCGCGACCACAAGACAAAAGCACGCCGAATCGCCCGCAGCAGCGACCAGGCGTTGCTGTCTTCAAAACTGAATCCGCTGGCGATGCCGTCAGCCAGGTTCTCCAGCGAGCTGTCGTTAACCGTATCGGCCAGGCCGCCCGTGCGGCGCACCAGCGGCAGCGTGCCATATTTTAGGCCGTAGAGCTGCGTCAGACCGCAGGGCTCAAAGCGGCTCGGCACCATAATGACGTCCGCGCCGCCGACGATGCGGTGCGAGAAGGCCTCGTGATAGCCAATCTGCACGCCGACGCTGCCGGGATGCTCCGCCGCAGCGGCGAGAAAGCCCTGCTGCAGCTCGGCGTCACCCTGTCCGAGAAGCACCAGCTGACCGCCCTGCGCCAGCAGGCCAGGCAGCGCCTCCAGCACCAGGTCCAGCCCTTTTTGCCGCGTCAGACGGCTGATGACGGCGAAAACAGGGACGCTGTCGTCGACCTTCAGCCCCATGGCGATTTGCAGCTGCCGTTTGTTCTCGGCCTTAGCTTCCAGCGTGTCGCGGTTATAGCGCGCGCTGAGCAGCAGGTCGTGCGCCGGATCCCAGATGCCGGGATCGACACCGTTCAGAATGCCGCTGAGACGCCCTTCGCGCAGCCGCTGCTCCAGCAGCGACTCCATGCCATAGCCGAACTCCGGGCGCGTAATCTCATGCGCGTAGGTCGGGCTGACGGCAGTGACGTGATCGGCGTAAAAGAGGCCCGCTTTCAGGTAGGAAATCTGCCCATAGAACTCCAGCCCGTGCATGGCGAAGAAATCTCTCGGCAGCTGGATTTCGTCCAGATGGCGCGCGTTGAACAGCCCCTGATAGGCCAGGTTGTGGACGGTAAACACCGACTTTGCCGGACGTCCGCGCGCCTCCAGATAGGCGCAGGTCAGACCCGCATGCCAGTCGTGCGCATGAACGATATCGGGCCGCCAGTAAGCGTCCAGCCCGCTGGCGATTTCACACCCCATCCAGCCCAGCAGCGCGAAGCGCAGATAGTTATCTACATAGGCGAACTGCGACGTATCGTGATACGGGCTGCCGGGTCGATCGTAGAGCGACGGCACGTCGATCAGATAGATGCCGACGCCGTTGAAATGACCAAACAGCAACCGCGTTGGACCGGCGAAAGTCTGCAGCTCGGCCACCACCTCCGTTTCGGGGATCCCTTTAAGCAGATCGGGAAAAGCGGGCAGCAACACCCGCGTGTCCGTACCATCCGCAATCTGCGCCTGCGGCAATGCCCCAACAACATCAGCCAACCCGCCGGTTTTTAGCAGCGGAAAAAGTTCTGAACAGACATGTAAAACCTGCATCCTCGGCCTCTTAATAAGTGATCGGGCGCGATCCTCGCGTCGATTATATGGTGCTTTTTATCGTTGACGGCTACGCGCTGGCCAGCCTGGCAAGCATGGCGCGTGTGACCAGAACGATCCCCTCTTCTGAACGGTAAAACCGACGACTGTCCTCGTCAGGATTCTCTCCTATCACCATGCCTTCTGGCAGCACGCAGGCGCGGTCAATCACGCAACGACGCAGGCGGCAGGATCGTCCCACCACCACGTCCGGCAGCAGTACGGCGGAATCGATATTGCAAAACGAGTTAACGCGCACGCGTGGAAACAGTACCGAGTTCACCACGACCGAGCCGGAGATGATAGTGCCGCCAGAAATCAGCGAATTCATCGTCATGCCATGGCTGCCCGAACGGTCCTGCACGAACTTAGCGGGCGGCAGCGGCTCCATATGGGTGCGGATCGGCCAGGTATGGTCATACATATCCAGCTCCGGCGTCACCGACGCGAGATCAAGGTTTGCGCGCCAGTAGGCTTCCAGCGTCCCTACATCACGCCAGTAGGGCGTCGAACTTTCATCCTGCTGTACGCAGGAGAGCGTAAACGAATGGGCATACCCTTCGCCGCTCGCCACCACTTTCGGCAGAATATCCTTGCCGAAGTCGTGGTTAGAATTAGGCGCCTGCAAATCTTCTTCCAGCAGCTGATAGAGATAATCGGCGTTAAAGACGTAAATCCCCATACTGGCCAGCGCCTGCGTATCGTCGCCGGGCATGGCGGGCGGCTGCGGCGGCTTCTCTACAAAGTCGATCACTTTATTGTTTTCATCCACGGCCATCACGCCAAAGGCGGTCGCTTCATGCAGCGGCACCGGCAGGCAGGCGATGGTGCACTTCGCGTTAGCATCGACGTGGTCGAGCAGCATGCGCGAATAGTCCATTTTATAAATATGATCCCCAGCCAGAATCACGATGTACTGCGCCTGATAGCGGCGAATAATGTCAAGGTTCTGGGTCACGGCGTCTGCGGTACCGCGATACCAGTGTTCAGTGGACGTGCGCTGCTGCGCCGGCAGCAAATCCACAAATTCGTTCATCTCTTCGTTGAAGATAGACCAGCCGCGCTGAACGTGCTGCGTTAGCGTGTGCGACTGGTACTGCGTTATCACGCCGATGCGGCGGATACCTGAGTTAATGCAGTTTGAAAGCGCAAAGTCGATGATGCGAAACTTGCCGCCGAAATGCACCGCTGGCTTAGCGCGTTTGGCGGTCAGGTCTTTCAGGCGCGTACCTCTTCCCCCGGCGAGGATCAGCGCAACCGTCTGTGTAGGGAGCTGGCGGGCCAGCATCAGGTGATCGGTTCTGTCTAACTTAACCATGTCTGACTCCTTATGATTGCTTCTGGAACACGCACACGCCGTGTGCGGGACCATGCCAGACAGTCGACAAAATGGGGTTGTCATCCCCGGCGAAAGGAGGAACGGCACGCCATTCTCCGTCTGGTAAGGCGATGTCACTCACCGAATCCGTGGCGTTTATTGTTATTAACCAGCGGCCGGAGAGCAGAATCTGCATTCTGTGCGCCTTCTGCTCCCACTCCTCTCGCTGCAGTGGTCTGCCGCTGGCATTGAACCACTGCACATTGCCGTCGCCCTCTTGCCACCAGCGATCGGCGGTTAACGCCGGGATCTGCTGACGCAAACGGATAAGGGCGGCGGTAAAATCCACCAGGCTGCTCTCTTCTTCCTGCCAGTCAAGCCAGGTCAGGATGTTGTCCTGACAGTAGGCGTTGTTGTTGCCGTGCTGGCTGTGCCCGCGCTCGTCGCCAGCAAGCAGCATCGGCGTGCCCTGCGCCAGCAGCAGCGACGCCAGCAGCGCATGCGTGCTCAGGCGACGGCGTTCAATTACGTCGAAGCTGGCGCGCAGCCCTTCTACGCCGTGGTTGTCGCTAAAATTGCTGCTGCTGCCGTCGCGGTTATCCTCGCCGTTGGCCTGGTTATGCTTATGGTTAAAGCTCACCACGTCGCGCAGCGTAAAGCCGTCGTGCGCGGTGATCAGATTAACCGCGGCGTGCGGCAGGCGGCCGTCGCGCTGGAACAGATCGCTGGAGGCGGCAAAGCGGCGCGCGAACGCGCCGTTGCTGACGTCGCGATGCAGCCAGAAGCGCCGCATATCGTCGCGAAAATGGTCGTTCCACTCGGCGAACAGCGGCGGAAAGTTGCCGACCTGATAGCCGCCTGGCCCAATATCCCAGGGTTCAGCGATCAGCTTGACCTGCGAGAGCAGCGGGCAGGCTTTAATCGCCTCGAACAGCGGCGCGTGCGCTGAAAAATCGGGCGTGCGCCCCAGCACCGGCGCCAGATCGAAGCGAAAACCGTCGACGTGGCAGACGCGCACCCAGTAGCGCAGCGCCTCCAGCGCCCAGTTCATCACCTCAGGATCGCTGAGATTCAGGGTATTACCGCAGCCGGTCCAGTTTTCATATTCGCCCTGCGGGCTCAGCCAGTAGTAGCTGGCGTTATCGACGCCGCGCTGCGACAGCGTCGGGCCGATCTCCTCCAGCTCGGCGGTGTGGTTGAACACCACGTCCAGCAGCACTTCGATGCCCGCCGCGTGCAGGTCTTTCACCGCCTGCTGAAACTCCTGCAGAGGCGACGCGCCCTCCTGACCTGAGGCGTAGCGCGGATCGACGGCCCAGAGCGCAAAGGGGTTGTAGCCCCAGTAGTTGCTTAAGCCGAGGCGCTGCAGGCGCGGCTCGCTGGCAAAATGGGCCACCGGCAGCAGCTCCAGCGCGGTGACGCCGAGATGGCGCAGGTAATTCACCATAACAGGATGGCCGAGGGCGGCGTAAGTCCCGCGCAGCGATTCCGGAATTTCCGGATGCCGCTGCGTCAGCCCACGCACGTGCGCCTCGTAAATAACCGTGTTGCCCCAGGGCGTGCGCGGGGCGATATCGCCTTCCCAGTCGAACTCCTCCGCCACGACCAGCGATTTAGGCGCCACGGCGGCGCTGTCCTGCTCGTCAGGCTGCGCAATGCCGCCGTAGAGACGCGGGTCGTCTGTTACCTCGCCCTCAACCGCGCGGGCGCAGGGATCGACCAGCAGCTTGGCGGGATTAAAGCGGTGCCCGCGCTCTGGTGCCCAGGGACCGTGAACGCGAAAGCCGTAGCGCTGGCCCGGTTTGAGCGCGGCCACGTAGCCGTGCCAGATATCGCCGGTACGCGCCGGAAGATCGTAGCGTCGCTCTTTGCCCTGGTCGAACAGGCAAAGCTCAACGCGCGCGGCATGCCGGGAGAAGAGCGTAAAGTTAACGCCCTTGCCGTCGTAACTGGCGCCTGGCGGCTCAGCACGTCCCGGAAGCAGCGTCATTCCGCCTCCTTCACCAGCCAGATTGTCGCCAGGGGCGGCAGCGTCAGCGACAGCGACTGCGGTCGGTTGTGGCTGGCGATCTCATCGGTATGCACCACCGGATTGCGCGTATCGCTGCCGTGATAGCTGTGCTGGTCGGTGTTGATCACTTCGCGCCAGTTCCCCGCCTGATTCACGCCGAAGCGATAGTTGTGGCGCGGCACCGGCGTAAAGTTGCTGGCGACAATAATCTCGTTGCCGTCGCGGTCGCGGCGCACAAAGACGAAGACCGAATTTTCGCGATCGTCGACCACCAGCCACTCAAAGCCGGCCGGGTCGAAATCGAGCTGATGCATCGGCGCATAGTGCCGATAGGTGTGGTTAAGGTCGCGCACCAGCCGCTGCACGCCGTGGTGCCAGTTATCGGCACCCTCCAGCAGATGCCAGTCAAGGCTGACGTCGTGATTCCACTCTTTGCCCTGCGCGAACTCGCCGCCCATAAACATCAGTTTTTTGCCGGGGAAGGCCCACATCCAGCCGTAGTAGGCGCGCAGGTTGGCGAACTTCTGCCAGGGGTCGCCCGGCATACGATCAAGCAGCGACTTCTTGCCGTGCACCACTTCGTCGTGCGAGAGCGGCAGCACGAAGTTTTCGGTGTAGTTGTACATCATGCCGAAGCTCATCAGGTCGTGATGATGGCTGCGGTAGACCGGATCGAGCTTCATGTAGTCCAGGGTGTCGTGCATCCAGCCCAGGTTCCACTTATACCAGAAGCCGAGGCCGCCCGATTCTGGCGGGCGCGACACGCCGTCGAAATCGGTGGACTCTTCGGCGATGGTGACGGTGCCTGGCGCGGCGCGTCCCAGCGTGCGGTTGGTGTAGCGCAGGAAGGCGATAGCTTCGAGATTCTCGCGGCCGCCGTAGTGGTTCGGCACCCACTCGCCCTCGGCGCGGCTGTAGTCACGGTAGATCATCGAGGCCACGGCATCGACGCGCAAACCATCGATGCCGCAGCGCTCCAGCCAGTAGAGCGCGTTGCCCGCCAGGTAGTTGCTCACTTCGCGGCGGCCATAGTTGTAGATCAGGGTATTCCAGTCCTGATGATAACCTTCACGCGGATCGCTGTGCTCGTAGAGCTCGGTGCCGTCGAACTTCGCCAGACCGAAATCATCGCTGGGGAAGTGGCCCGGCACCCAGTCGAGCAGCACGTTCAGGCCCGCTTCGTGCGCGGCGTTGATGAAATAGAGGAATTCATCGCGCGTGCCGAAACGGCGCGTCGGCGCATACATGCCGAGCGGCTGATAGCCCCAGCTGCCGTCGAAGGGGTGTTCATTGATCGGCAGCAGCTCGATATGGGTGAAGCCCATCTCTTTAACGTAGGGCACCAGCTGCTCCGCCAGCTCTTTGTAGCTGAGCCAGAAGTTGTTCTCGGTGTGGCGGCGCCATGAGCCGAGATGCACCTCATAAACAGATATCGGCGCGTCAAACGCGTTGCGCGCCTTACGCTCTTCGGCCATCTCGACCTTCGGCGGCAGGCCGCAGATCATCGAGGCGGTTTGCGGCCGCATCTGCGCCTCAAAGGCGTAAGGGTCCGCTTTAATACGCAGCTGGCCGCTGTTATCGACGATTTCAAATTTATAGAGCTGGCCGTTATAGGCGCCCGGCACAAACAGCTCCCAGATGCCCATTTCGCGGCGGAAGCGCATGGGATGGCGGCGGCCATCCCAGAAGTTAAAATCGCCGACCACCGAGACGCGCTGCGCGTTAGGCGCCCAGACGCTAAAGCGCGTGCCGTGCACGTCGTCAATCACCGCACCGTGCGCGCCCAGGGTTTCGTAGGGGCGCAAATGGGTGCCTTCCGCCAGCAGCCAGGCGTCCATCTCCTGCAGCAGCGGCCCGAAGCGATAAGCGTCGTCGATGAGATTCTGCTGCCCGTGCCAGTTCACCGCCAGCTGATAGCGAAACATATTCTTGCGGCGCGGCACCACCGCGCTGAAAAAGCCGCGCGGATCGAGACATTTCAACTGGGCGACTTTGCGCCCGGTGTTGGTTTCAATTACCCATACTTCCGAAGCGTCGGGCAGCAGCGCCCTGACTTCCAGCCCGTTGGCTGTCTGGTGCATCCCCAGCAAAGCGAAGGGATCGGCGTAATTCCCCGCAAACAGGGCGTTGATCGCCAGGCGATCGGGAAGCTCTGACATGACTTTCTTCCTGTGATTATGTGGCAGGCGAAATGAACGCGGCTATGCCACGCATCAGGTGCGCTGCTCTTCATTGAGCCATGCGTACAACGGCAGAGAAAGGAAACCGCTCCGTGGTAAATAACTTTGCCGTGTACAACAACTATTCAGTGCGAAATGCAAAACAGTCAACAACCGGCACATCATTGTTAAATCATAGCTTGGGCTTGCAGGTTGCCAGCCCGGAAAGCGAAAAATTATTGGCGGGGAGGTAAAAAAGGGAAGCCGATCACTTACAGACGGTAAGTTGTTTGACTTATTTCAGAATAATCAGGCAAAAGGCCGGGAAGATCCCGGCCTCGCTTAGTTTTTTCTGTTAGTCGACCAGCAGTCGCAGCATGCGGCGCAGCGGCTCGGCGGCGCCCCATAGCAGCTGATCGCCCACGGTAAAGGCGGAGAGATAGTCCGGGCCCATATTGAGCTTGCGCAGGCGGCCGACCGGCGTGGTCAGCGTGCCGGTCACCGCCGCAGGCGTCAGCTCACGCATGGTCAGCTCGCGGTCGTTAGGCACCACTTTCACCCACTCGTTGTGGGACGCCAGCAGCTGTTCGATTTCCGCCAGCGGCACATCTTTTTTCAGCTTGAGGGTAAACGCCTGGCTGTGGCAGCGCAGTGCGCCGACGCGCACGCAGAGGCCGTCGACCGGAATCGTTTTTTGCGTGCCGAGGATCTTGTTGGTTTCCGCCTGGCCCTTCCACTCTTCGCGGCTCTGGCCATTGTCGAGCTGCTTGTCGATCCACGGGATCAGGCTGCCGGCCAGCGGCACGCCGAAGTTATCGGTCGGCAGCGTGCCGGAGCGGGTCAGATCGGTGACGCTGCGTTCGATGTCGAGAATGGCAGACGCCGGATCCTGCAGCGAAATGGCGACGTGGTTATGCAGCATGCCCATCTGGGTCAGCAGTTCGCGCATATGGCGCGCGCCGCCGCCGGATGCCGCCTGGTAGGTGGCGACAGAGGCCCACTCCACCAGATCCTGAGCAAACAGGCCGCCCAGCGACATCAGCATCAGGCTGACGGTGCAGTTGCCGCCAACAAAGGTGTTGATGCCTTTGTCGAGGCCCTGACGAATCACCTGGTGGTTCACCGGATCGAGAATAATGATGGCGTCGTCTTTCATGCGCAGCGTTGAGGCCGCGTCAATCCAGTAGCCCTGCCAGCCGCTGGCGCGCAGCTTCGGGTAGACTTCACTGGTATAGTCGCCGCCCTGACAGGTAATAATGATATCCAGCGCCTTGAGCGCTTCGATATCAAAGGCATCCTGCAGCGCACCGGTGGACTTGCCGCCAAACGTCGGCGCAGCCTGTCCCAGCTGCGAAGTGGAGAAGAAGACCGGATTAATAACGTCAAAATCGCGCTCTTCGCTCATGCGCGACATCAGCACAGAGCCGACCATACCGCGCCAACCAATAAAACCTACATTCTTCATTTTCTGTCCATCTCAGTCAGCGATAGCGGCCGACCTGCTTACCGAAGGGAAGAACGGAATGGGTTTTCACTCCGCTCTGCGTCATAAATGGATTTACCTGTGACCAACAACTCTACAAAATGCAGCTTTTCTGGCAAGTGAATTAATTCGATTGTGCCAACTTTTTCAGCAGCGTGGCTAATAACCTCGCGTCGGGATGAAAGGAATAACCACAAAAATGACTGAAATGATCTCTGCGACCATTTTACTGCTGCTCATCATGGATCCGCTGGGCAACCTGCCAATTTTTATGTCGGTGCTCAGGCATCTGGAGCCAAAGCGGCGGCGCGTGGTGCTGATCCGCGAAATGCTGATCGCGCTGGTGCTGATGCTGCTGTTTCTCTTTGCGGGCGAACGCATTCTGACGTTTCTTAATCTGCGCACCGAAACCGTCTCGATTTCTGGCGGCATCATCCTGTTTCTTATCGCCATCCGCATGATTTTCCCATCGGGCGAAAGCAGCACCAGCGGCCTGCCCGCGGGCGAAGAGCCCTTTCTGGTGCCGCTGGCGATCCCGCTGGTCGCCGGCCCGTCACTGCTCGCCACGCTAATGCTGCTGTCGCATCAGTATCCTAATCAGATGGGGCATCTGGTCGGCGCGCTGCTGATCGCCTGGGGCGTTACGGTAACGATTCTGCTGCTGTCGGGGCTGTTTTTACGCCTGCTGGGCGACAAGGGCGTCAACGCGTTAGAGCGTCTGATGGGGCTAATTTTGATTATGCTGGCGACGCAGATGTTCCTGGACGGCATCCGCGTCTATCTGAAATTATGATGTAGCGCAAAGCGCGGGCGGGTTAACAGACCTGTTCTTTATGTGGTTTTGTCTTGATTAACTTTCAGCTTCGTATTCTTGCGCGGCTACGAATGACTTCATACCAGGACAACACCATGAAAAACAACCCACCCGCCCAGCCTTCGCGCCGCGCTATTTTGAAAAAGACGCTGGCGGTTTCCGCGCTGTCGGTGACCGGCGTCGGCACGCTGGCGCTGCCAACCCTCTCTTTCGCCGCTTCGCTCAGCAAAGAGCAGCGCGACGCCATGACGCCGGATGCGGTCATCGCCCATTTCAAACAGGGCAACCTGCGCTTTCGTGAAAACCGCCCGGTAAAGCATGACTACCTGGCGCAGAAGCGCAACAGCATTGCCGGACAGTATCCGGCGGCAGTGATCCTGAGCTGCATCGATTCGCGCGCGCCCGCTGAGATAGTGCTGGACGCCGGTATCGGCGAAACCTTCAACGCGCGCGTCGCCGGTAATATCAGCAACCGCGATATGCTCGGCAGCATGGAATTCGCCTGCGCCGTTGCTGGCGCGAAGGTGGTGCTGGTGATGGGACATACGCGCTGCGGTGCGGTGCGGGGTGCGATCGATAACGCAGAGCTGGGCAACCTGACCGGCCTGCTGGAGGAGATTAAGCCGGCCATTGAGAAAACCGTCTACAGCGGCGAACGTAGCGGCAGCAACGACGCGTTCGTCGACGCCGTAGCGCGGAAAAACGTTGAGCTGACCATCGACAGCATTCGTAATAACAGCCCGGTGCTGAAGCAGCTGGAAGAGCAAAAAAAAATCAAAATTGTCGGCAGCATGTACCACCTGGCGGGCGGCAAAGTTGAGTTTTTCGAGGCGTAAGCGAGAAGCCGTCACGCAGGCGTGACGGCGTTGATTTTACGACAGCAGCTGGAAGGCGATCATGCCGACAAGGGCACCGACGGTGCCGAGGATGGTCTCCATCAGCGTCCAGGTCTTCAGGGTTTCGCCTTCGGTGGCGCCGGTAAAGCGGCCGAACAGCCAGAAGCCCGCATCGTTAACGTGGCTGATGATGATGGAGCCGCCGCCGATGCAGACAGAGAGCGCCGCCAGCTGCGCGCCGCTGTAGTGCAGCGGCTCGATAACCGGCATCACCAGCCCGACCGTGGTGAGGCAGGCAACCGTGGCCGACCCCTGGATGACGCGCACCGCGCCGGACAGGATAAAGCAGGCCAGCGCGACGGGGAGCCCCGCGCCGGTCAGCGCATGGCCCAGCACCGGGCCGACGCCAGAATCGACCAGCACCTGCTTGAACACCCCGCCCGCGCCGATCACCAGCAGAATAATGCCCGCAGGCTGCAGCGCGCTGCCGCACACCTGCATCACCTTCTCTTTGTCCATGCCCTGGCGGTAGGCCAGCCCGTAAATCGCCACCAGACAGGCGATAAGGATCGCCGTAAAGGGATGGCCGATAAACTCCAGCCACTCGTACAGCGAGGAGCCCTGCTCGGTAACGCGCGCGCCGATGGTTTTCAGCCCCACCAGCATCAGCGGAAACAGGATCAGCGCCAGGCTGAAGCCAAACGACGGCAGCTTCGCCGCGTCAACGTCCGGCTGGTTATCTTCTGGCGGCGCGCTAAAGGTCACGTGACGCGCAATCAGCGAACCGAACAGCGGACCGGCGATCAGCATGCCGGGAATAGCGGCGCACAGGCCGAGCAGGATCATCCAGCCAAAGTCGGCATGCATCTGCGAGGCGAGCAGCATCGGCGCCGGGCCCGGCAGCAGAAAGGCCGCCGACGCCGCCACGCCGGCAAACAGCGGGATCACCAGCTTCACCAGGTTATCGTGGGTGCGGCGCGCCACGGCGAAGGCGATGCTGATCAACAGCACCACCGCCACCTCGAAGAAGAGCGGCAGCGCACAGATCAGGCCGGCGATGCCCATCGCGTAGTGGGCGCGGCTTTCGCCAAAGGTTTTCAGCATACGGATGGCAATCTGATCCACCGCGCCCGTCTCATGCAGAATTTTGCCGAACATCGCGCCCAGCGCGACGACGATAGCGAGGAAGCCCAGCGTACCGCCCATGCCTTTCTGCATGGTGTCCGCGATCTTGTCCAGCGGCATGCCGGAGCAGAGGCCTGCGCCGATCGACACCAGCATCAGCGCGACGAAGGCGTGCATACGCGCTTTCATCACCAAAAAAAGCAGCAGCAGGACAGAGCCTGCTGCGGTTAAAACCAGTGTTGCGGTACTCATGACTAACCCTTGTTGATGGCTTTCCCGATAGCCGCAACCGTAGCCGCAACAACGTCGTCAACTGAATGATTGATATCAACCGCCAGTACGTCCGGCTCGTCTGCGCCGGGCTCTTCCAGCGTGGCAAACTGCGTCACCAGCATCTGCGGTTTAAAGAAATGGCCTTTGCGCGCCTTCAGACGCGATTCGATGGTGTCGAAATCGCCCTTGAGGTAGATAAAGCGCAGGTTATCGTTGCCCTGGCGCAGAATATCGCGGTAACGCTTTTTCAGCGCGGAACAGACGATAATAGAGATCGCCTGGGTACGCTGCATGGCGAACGCGGCGTCGTTGAGAGCCTGTAGCCACGGCTGACGATCGTTGTCATCCAGCGGATGGCCGTCGGCCATCTTTAAAATATTGGCGCGCGGATGAAGAAAATCGCCGTCGAGAAAGGCGGTATTGAGCTGGTGGGAGACCTGGTTAGCGACAACGGACTTTCCGCTGCCTGAAACGCCCATCAGAATAAAGACGTGATGCGACGAGGATTGAGTAGTCATTTTTCTGCTCCGGCAGGTAAATTCGCCAATGTTACCGATAACAATGCTGGTTGCCATTGTGTGAAGCCCACTACAGGCTGGCAACCCTGTTTAGCCGAAAAAGCACGAAAGTGTGAACTGACTCATAAAAATGCCCGATTCAGATGCTGCCGCCTTCGCTGATGTCGAAGCCGATATCCAGCGGCGCGGAGACGCTGAAATCGCCGCTGATACGTGCCAGCAGCATGGTGGCCGCTTCGCGTCCCATGCGTTCGCGCGGCGTCAGGACGGTCGCCAGCTGCGGCGTCACAACCTGACTAATATCATGGCCGTGAAAGCCAGCGATCGCCATTTGCGACGGGACTTTTAATCCCTGGCGCTGGCATTCGAACATCGCGCCGACCGCCAGGTCGTCATTGGTACAGAACAGGCTGTCGGTTTGCGGATAGCGACGCTGCGCCTCGCACAGCAGCATCCCGCCTGCGCTGAAGGAAGAAGCCTCTTCCATCATTACGCTGCGCGGCTCCAGCCCCGCTTCGCGCATCGCTTTTTCGTAGCCCTGCTGCTTCTGCAGGGTGCGCTCATCAAGACGCGCGCCCAGGTAAACCGTATGGCGATGCCCTTTGCGCAGGATAGCGTGCGTCATCTGCCGCGCCGCCTCAACGTTATCGAAGCCCACCGCCATATCGAGGCACGGCGAAACGCTGTCCATCATCTCAATTACCGGAATGCCCGCCACTTCCAGCATGCGCAGCGTCGCGGGCGTATGGGTACGCTCGGTGAGAATGACGCCGTCGATGTTCCAGCCCAGCAGCGAACGCAGCTGCAGCTCCTCTTTTTGCGGGCTGTAGCCGAAGTGAGCAACCAGCGTCTGATAGCCCGCCTCATCGGTCACCGCTTCAATACCGCGCAGCACGTCGGCGAACACCTGGTTGGTCAGCGAGGGGAGCAGCACGCCGATGGCGCGGCTGGTGGCGTTGGAGAGCATATCCGGCGCGCGGTTGGGGATATAGCCCAGCTCATCAAGCGCGACGGCAATCTTGTCGCGCAGCGCCGCGGAAACCTGCTCAGGATTGCGCAGATAGCGGCTGACGGTCATTTTCGTTACGCCGACACGATCGGCAACGTCCTGTAATACCGGTCTTTTTTTCTTCATCGTATGCGCCCAGGGTCACAATTACGACGAGTCTATCACTATTCAGCGGGAGAATTGTAAACCGGGCGCGACTGTGCGCGCCCCGTCACCGCTTAAACCGGCGGCAGATCGAACAGCAGCACTTCGGCGTCGCTGCTGGCTTCAATCGTCAGGCTCGCCTCATCCCAGACGGCAAACGCGTCGCTGGTGCGGGCAGTTTCGCCGTTAACGCGGATCTCGCCTTTGACCACCTGCACCCAGACGCGGCGGCCGGTTTCGATAGCGACCTCATCTTTTTCGCCCGCGCTGAAGACCCAGCGCGACAGCGTCATATCCTGATAGACCTTAAGCGATCCTTCACGGGCGTCCGGCGTCAGCACAAACTGACGTCCTTTTACGTCCGGGAAGCGGCGCTGGGCGTAACGCGGTTCGATGCCGGTACGCTCTGGAATAATCCAGATCTGGTAAAGATGCAGCGGGTCGCTGCTGCTGGCGTTGTATTCAGAGTGGCGCACGCCGGTGCCCGCGCTCATGATCTGAAATTCGCCCGCCGGAATCTGCTCTTTATTCCCCATGCTGTCCTGATGCTCGACGGTGCCGGAGAGCACATAGGTCAGGATCTCCATATCTTTGTGCGGGTGCGTGCCGAAGCCCTGCCCGGCCGCGACGATATCTTCGTTAATGACGCGCAGCGCTGAAAAGCCCATAAAATTTGCGTCGTGATAGCTGGCGAAAGAGAAGGTGTGCCAGCTTTCCAGCCAGCCGTGGTTCGCGTGGCCGCGTTCGTCTGCTTTGCGTAGGTAGATCATGTTCAGTTCTCCTCAATGTTTTAGAACAGTCTGAACCTGAGGCGAACCTATTGATAGCTGAAAAACTTCACGCCTCTGTTCAAAAAAGATGAACAAGCGCCTCACGCATGATGAGCAGAGCTGAAGAATGCGGCAGGTAAAAAAAAAGCCAGCACCCGAGCTGGCTAAGTCATACTGGAAGCAATGTGAGCAATGTCGTGCTTTCCGGTTTGTCTGAGGACGCCCCGAGAACGCATCGCAATAATAATCATTATCATTCGCGTCTGTAAAGCCTTTTGTGATCTTTTCTGTTGATTATTAATAAGATTTCCTTGATGTTTGAAAGGGTTTTCCCGTCAACGCAAGGAGAAGGATGATGAGCGAGATTGTGGTGCGACACGTTACGCCTGAAGATGCTGCCGCCTTAATGCATATTTACAGCCAGCCGGACACCATGGCGAATACGCTACATCTGCCGCTGCCTTCGCTGCAAAAATGGCAGCAGCGGCTAAGCAACCTCTCTCCAGCGGGACATTCGCTGGTCGCCTGCATTGAAGGAAAAGTGGTTGGCCAGCTGACGCTGGAGGTTCTCGCGCCTGCGCGCCGTCGCCACTGCGCCACGCTGGGCATGGGCGTCGATGAAGCGTATCGCAACCGCGGCGTCGGCAAAGCGCTGCTCGGCGCGGCGGTCGATCTTTGCGACAACTGGCTGCAGGTCACGCGCATGGAGCTAACGGTATTCGCCGACAATCCCGCCGCCATTGCCCTCTACCGCCATTTTGGCTTTGAAGTAGAAGGCACGGCGAAGGCTTTTGCTATGCGACAGGGCGAGATGATCGATACGCACTATATGGCGCGGCTGAAATAGCAAACGGGGCCAGCCTGGCCCCGAAATGTTAATATCCCGCGCTCAAATCCCCTGGCGTACGCGGATCCGATGCGCCATAAAGCGTGCCGTCCGGCCCAATCATAATGCTCTGCGTGCTGCCCATCGCTGGCAATACCTTCACATGCTGCCCCTTATTCTCCAGCAGGCGCAGCGTGTCCGGGCTGAACCCCTTCTCAACGCGCAGCTGATCCGGCAGCCACTGATGGTGGAAGCGCGGCGCATTGGTCGCCTCTGCGACGTTCATCCCGAAATCGACGCTGTTTACCACCATTTGCAGCACGGTGGTAATAATGCGGCTACCGCCCGGACTGCCGGTCACCAGCCAGGTTTTGCCCCCTTTCGCCACGATAGTCGGCGACATTGAGGAGAGCGGACGCTTGGCGGGCTGTACCGCATTCGCTTCACCGCCGACCAGTCCGTAGACATTCGGCGTGCCCGGCTTGGCGGAGAAATCATCCATCTCGTTGTTCAGCAGGATGCCGCTGTTGCCTGCGACGATGCCGCTGCCGAAATTGGTGTTCAGGGTATAGGTCACCGCGACCGCCGTGCCCTGCTTGTCGACGACCGAAAAGTGCGTGGTCTGGTTGCTCTCATAGGGCTCCAGCTTGCCGGGCTTAATCTCGCTCGACGGACGCGCTTTCGCCACGTCAATCTGCTGCGCGATCGACTTCGCGTAGGCTTTGCTGGTGAGCGCCTGCCACGGCACTTTGACAAAATCGGGATCGCCAAGGTACTCCGAGCGGTCGGCATAGGCGTATTTTTCCGCTTCGGCGATCACCTGCATCGCGTCGGCACTGCCAAAGCCCATTTTCGCCAGATCGAAGTTTTCCAGAATATTCAGGATCTGCACGATATGGATCCCGCCGGATGAGGGGGGCGGCATGGAAAAGACCTCATAACCGCGATAGGTGCCGCTGATTGGTTTACGCTCGACGGCGCGGTAGGCCGCCAGATCCGCTTTGCCGATCAGGCCGCCGTGCTGCGCCATCTCGCTGGCGATCTCGTCGGCGATTTCGCCTTTATAGAAAGCGTCCGGCCCCTGCTGCGCAATCAGCTGCAGGCTGTGGGCGAGATTCTTCTGCACCAGGCGATCGCCCTTCTGCCACGGCGTGCCGTCGGGCTTAAAGAAGATTGCCTTGCTGTTGGGATGCGCCAGCAGCACCTCCTTGCCATAGGTTTTCAGATCGTCTGCCAGCGCGTCGTTGACCAGATAGCCTTCGCGCGCCAGCTTAATTGCTGGCGCCAGCAGCGTGCTGAGCGGCAGCGTGCCATATTTTTGCGCCGCCAGCGCAAAGCCTGCCACGCTGCCGGGCGTGCCCGAGGCGAGATGCGAGGTGAGCGACAGCTTGCTGTCAGCGTTGCCCTGTTTATCGAGGAACATATCGCGCGAGGCGCGGCCCGGCGCCATTTCGCGGAAGTCGATAGAGGTGGCGCGGCCGGATGCGGTGCGCAGCAGCATAAAGCCGCCTCCGCCCAGGTTGCCCGCCTGCGGATGCGTCACCGCCAGCGCGAAGCCGACGGCGACGGCGGCATCCACCGCGTTGCCGCCCTGGCGCAGAATATCCACGCCAACCTGCGTCGCCAGCGCATCCACCGAGGCGACCATGCCGTTCTGCGCCCTGACGGGATGAAAGGTATCATCCTCAACGCCATAAGAGACGGGCGGCGCGCTGGCGGGCGCGGCGGCGTCAGCGGCGCTGACAACCGTTAAACTCATCATTACCGCCCAGCCAAGCTGGCGTATATTTCCTCGCATCATCATCCACCCTTTTCAGTTGTTTACATTTGTTATTACGCAGGCAAGTGTTTACATATACAGCAAAAAAATAACATCTAAGTCAAATTCGGTGCGTTCCTGGGGGAGAAGTTTGTGAGGTTGCTAAACTTAAAGAAGTTGCGGCCGGGCGCATCAGACGATGGCGAGGCCGCCTTGACGGAGGAAGTCACATGAAAAAATGGTTAATCGTCTTTGCCGCGCTGCTGCCACTCAGCAGCATGGCCAATATGCTGAACAACACGAATCAGCCTAATCAGCCGGGCTACAACCCAAGCCAGCAGCGCATGCAGACGCAGATGCAGATCCGGCAGCAGCAGCAGCAGAGCAAACTGCAGCAGGATCAGCAGCAGCAGACGCAGCAGATACAACGCAAAATGCAGGAACAGCGCAGCAGCGCCCAGCAGCGCGTTATCAACACGCAGCCGGGTCAGCAGCAGAACCGTAATTAACGAAAGTCGGGGCCGATAATGTCGATGCGATCGGTACAGATGGCGTCGACGCCCCATTTCAGCAGGGTACGCGCCCGCTCTGGGTCGTTTACCGTGTAGACGAGAATATGCAGGCCGGCGGCCTTCAGCGCCGCGACGCGTTCGGCGTCGAGCAGTTTATGGTTAAGGTGAATCGAGACGCACGCCAGCGCAGCGGTTTTGCGTTGCCACGCCTCATCCCATTCATCAAGCAGCAGGCCGCGCGGCAGATCCGGCTCCGCCTGCATCGCCGCCTCCAGCGCCACGTAAGAGAACGACGACAGCAGCGGCGCGGTCATCTCCTGCCACAGCGTTTTCGCCGCATGGGCGATGGCGCGACCGGTTTCCGCCTCGCTGCCGGTAGTGGGTTTGATTTCGATATTCGCCATCATGCCGTACCGGCGACAGCGCGCCGCCACGTCGGGAAGCCGCGCCAGCGGTTCGCCGTCGAACGCCTTGCCGAACCAGCCGCCCGCATCGAGCTGCGCCAGTTTTTCCCACGGCAGCTCACCCGCGACGCCCCAGCCGCTGCTGGTGCGATCCAGCGTGTCGTCGTGCAGCAGAAAAATCTGCTTATCCTGCGACAGCTTCGCGTCGAACTCGATCATGGTATGGCCCCACTTCGCGCCGACGTCGATCGCCGCCAGGGTATTTTCCGGGGCCAGTTTGCCGCCGCCGCGGTGGGCAACGATATGAGGATAGGGCCAGTTGTATGTGCTCATTCCAGACGCTTTCCGGTCGTTGAATCGAAATAGTGTAACGCATCCGACGGCAGATGCAGCCACAGCGTGCTGCCCGCCTGCGGGCGTTCGCTGTGCGGCAGACGCACCACCAGCGGCGTCTCGCCGATGCGCCCGTGCGCCAGGTTGTCCGCGCCGAGCAGCTCCAGCGTCTCGACGCGCTGCGGAATGCCCTCGCGCTCGCGCGGGCTGATGCGCACATGTTCGGGACGGATGCCGAGCGTCACGGCACGATTCGCCCACTTCGCCTTGATCTCGCCGAGCGGCAGAGAGTAGGAGTGGTCGATATTGAAGCGCGTGCCGTCGCTGCCGATCTGGCCGTCAATCAGGTTCATCGCCGGCGCGCCGATAAAGGAAGCGACGAACTGGCTGGCGGGACGCTCGTAAATCTCTACCGGCGTGCCGATCTGCTCGACAAAGCCCTTGTTCAATACCATCACGCGCTGCGCCAGCGTCATCGCTTCGACCTGATCGTGCGTGACGTAAAGGCTGGTGGTTTGCAGGCGACGGTGCAGCTGCTGCAGCTCCAGTCGCATCTGCACACGCAGCCGCGCGTCCAGGTTGGAGAGCGGCTCGTCGAACAGAAACACCGAGGGCTCGCGCACGATGGCGCGGCCCATCGCCACGCGCTGGCGCTGGCCGCCGGAAAGCTCGCGTGGACGGCGGCTCAGCAGCTGATCCAGCTCCAGGCTGCGCGCCGCCTCCAGCACGCGCAGGCGGATATGCTCTTTGCTCATGCCGCGGATCTTCAGCCCATAGGCCATATTCTCCTCGACCGTCATATGCGGATAGAGCGCGTAGTTCTGAAACACCATCGCGATGCCGCGATCTTTCGGCTCCAGCTGGGTGACGCGTCTGTCATCGATATAGATATCGCCGGAGGTGACGCGCTCCAGCCCGGCCACCATGCGCAGCAGCGTCGATTTTCCGCAGCCGGAGGGGCCGACCATCACCATAAATTCGCCGTCGTTGACGGTGACGTTGAGCGGCTGAATGATTTGATTCTTGCCGTCGTAGGACTTGGTTACCGCCTGAAGGGTTACGCCTGCCATGCTTATTTCTCGCTCTCGACCAGGCCACGCACGAAGGCACGCTGCATGACCAGCACCACCACTACCGGTGGGATCAGGGTTAATAACATTGCCGCCATCACTTCGTTCCACTGCGTCGGCGATCCGCTGGTGGAGATCATACTTTTGATCCCCGCCACTGCGGTGCTGAGCGAGGCGTCGTTGACGATCAGCAGCGGCCAGAGATACTGGTTCCAGCCGTAGATAAAGGTGATGACGAACAGCGCCGCGAGGTTGGTTTTCGACAGCGGCAGCACGATGTCCCAGAAGAAGCGCAGCGCGCTGGCGCCGTCGATGCGCGCCGCCTCGATCAGCTCATCCGGCAGCGACATAAAGAACTGGCGGAACAGAAAGGTCGCCGTGGCCGATGCCATCAGCGGCAGCGTCAGGCCGCTGTAGCTGTCGAGCATATTGAGATCGGCGATCACCTGCACGGTAGGGAAAATACGCACCTCGACCGGCAGCATCAGCGTAATGAAAATCAGCCAGAAAAAGAGCGTGCGCAGCGGAAAGCGAAACCAGACCAGCGCAAAGGCGGAGAGCATCGACACCGTAATTTTGCCGACGGTAATACCGAACGCCATAATCAGGCTGTTGAGCAGCATCAGGCTAAACGCCGGGCCGCTGCCGTTAACCCCCTGGGTCCAGATGCGCGAGACGTTCTCCCACAGGTGGGTGCCAGGTATGAGGGTCATCGGCACCTGATAGACCGCCTCGTTATCCAGCGTGGCGGCAACGAAGGCGACGTAGAGCGGAAAAAGAATGGTGAGCACGCCCAGCACCAGCAGCGTGTGGCTGAAGATATCCAGCCCGCGACGGTTTTCAATCATTGGTACTGCACCTTACGCTCAACGAAGCGGAACTGAATCACGGTCAGGCCAATCACCAGCAGCATCAGCACCACCGACTGCGCCGCCGATGAAGAGAGATCCAGTCCGGTAAAGCCTTCGCGATAGATTTTGTAGATCAGCGTGGTGGTGGCCTGCACCGGCCCGCCGCCGGTCGCGGCGTCGATAACCGGAAAGGTATCGAAGAAGGCGTAGATCAGGTTCACCACCAGCAGGAAAAAGCTCACCGGCGTAATCAGCGGCAGCGACAGATTGAAGAAGCGGCGCACCGGCCCGGCGCCGTCGATCGCTGCGGCCTCCACCAGCGATTTCGGAATCGACTGCAGCGCGGCGAAAAAGAAGAGAAAGTTGTAGCTCATCTGCTGCCAGATCGAGGCGACGACAATCAGGAACATCGCCTGGCCGCTGTTCTGGGCATAGTTCCAGCTATAGCCAAGCTGGTTGAGAAAGTGGCTAATCAGGCCGAGGCCGGGATTGAACAGAAACATCCACATCACCGCCGCAACCACCGGCGCCACCGCGTAGGGCAGCAGCAGCAGCGTCTGGTAGAGCTTGCGCAGCCGGATAACGTAATCCACCAGCGCCGCCAGCAGCAGCGACAGCACCATGCCGCACACCGTGACCAGCGTGCTGAACACGATGGTGGTCCAGAAGGCGTCGAGATAGTAGCTGTCCTGAAACAGGCGCCTGAAATTGTCCAGGCCGACAAAGGTGCTGGAGAGGCCGAAGGGATCGAGGTTTTGCAGCGAATACCACAGCGCTTCGCCCGCGGGCCAGAGGAAAAAGATAGCGGTAATCAGCAGCTGCGGCAGCACCAGCAGATAGGGCAACAGACTGGTGCGAAACACCGGGCGAGATGAAGACATAGCGTACTCTGTCTGAGAAAGAGAACAGGGCCAGCAGCGCCGGCCCTTTTAACGTCACAGGTTACTTCACCTGCTGTTCAAAGCGGCGCAGCAGTTCATTGCCGCGTTTCACCGCGCTATCCAGCGCGGCCTGCGGCGTCTGCTTGCCGGTCCAGACGCCTTCCAGCTCTTCGTCAACGATGGTGCGAATCTGCGGCATATTGCCCAGGCGCATACCTTTGGTGAACGGCAGCGGATCTTTGTTCAGCATCTGACGTGTTGCGATATCCGCGCCAGGGTTCTTGTCGTAGAAGCCCTGCTGCTTGCTCAGCTCGTAGGCGGCGGTGGTAATCGGCAGGTAGCCGGTTTTCTGATGCCATTCAGCGGCGATTTCCGGCTGCGCGAGGAACTGCATAAATTCCGCGACGCCCTTGTAGGTGTTGGCGTCTTTGCCTTTCATTACCCACAGGCTGGCACCGCCGATAATGGCGTTCTGCGGCGCGTTCGGCACCGTATCGTCATAGGGCATCATGCCGACGCCGAAGTTAAATTTGGCGTAGTGTTTGATATCCGCCAGCGAACCTGAAGAGGCGGTGGTGATGCCGCAGTCGCCGTTATAGAACTTGGCGGTGGATTCGTCTTTACGGCCGAAGTAGGTGAAGTCGCCTTTCTTGTTCATCTCCTCCAGCATCTGGATATGACGCACCTGCACCGGCTTGTTGAACTCCAGCACCGCATCGGTGCCGTCGAAGCCGTTGTTTTTGCTGGCGACCGGCAAGGCGTGCCAGGCACTGAAGTTTTCGATCTGGATCCAGCCCTGCCAGCCGCTGGCGTAGCCGCAGCTCATGCCTGCCTTACGCAGCGCGTCGGCATCTTTCGCCAGCGCCTGCCAGGTTTTCGGTGGCTGATCCGGGTTCAGGCCCGCTTTTTTAAAGGCGTCTTTGTTGTAGTAGAGCACCGGCGTGGAGCTGTTGAACGGCTGAGAGATCAGATGGCCGCTGGCGTCGCTGTAGTAGCCCGCCACGGTCGGCACAAACTGTTTTTCATCGAAGGGAATGCCCGCGTCCTGGAAGACCTGATGCACCGGCACGATCGCCTTCGACGCCATCATGGTGGCGGTGCCGACTTCATAAACCTGCAAAATGGCCGGCGCTTTGCCGGTACGCACCGCTGCGATGCCTGCCGCGAGGCTCTGCTCGTAGTTGCCTTTATAGGTCGGCACGATTTTATAGTCGGGATGCGCCTGGTTGAAACGTTGCGCCAGCGAGTCGACCTCTTTGCCTAACTCGCCCTCCATTGAGTGCCAGAAAGGAATTTCAGTGGCGGCCAGCGCGTTGCCGCTGATGGCCAGGCCCAGAACCGCACTCATCAGGCTTTTTTTATAAGTAAAGACAGACATAGAGTTTTCCTGTGCAGGTAGGTACGCGCGATATCACGCATTTTTTGTTCGCGAAGTAACATGACACGGGAAAATGACGGATTAATAACAGCGAGATGACAGCCGGATGACGGCCAGATGAAGGAGGTTTTATCTAAATTGTGTTATCGCACCACAGCCAAAGGCCGTCGGCGGCGCAGCCAGTTCGGCACCGGCCAGCGCGCACCATCCGGAGCGTACTAAAGTACGTGAGGAATGCGAGCACTGCCCGGCGTCGAAATGGCAAGTAAGCCAGGCCTAAGCACCCAAATAAGCGCTGCGGACGGCTTCGTTGGAGAGCAGAGCTTCCCCCGTATCTTCCAGCACCACGTGCCCGTTCTCCAGCACATAGCCGCGATCCGCCAGCTTCAGCGCCTGGTTAGCGTTCTGCTCCACCAGAAAGATGGTCATCCCCTCTTTGCGCAGCTGCTCGATGGTATCGAAGATCTGCTGGATAATAATCGGCGCCAGCCCCAGGGAGGGCTCGTCCAGCAGCAGCAGACGCGGCTGGCTCATCAGCGCGCGGCCGATCGCCAGCATCTGCTGCTCGCCGCCGGACATGGTGCCCGCGCGCTGGATTTTACGCTCCGCCAGACGCGGAAAGAGCGCATAAACGCGCGCGATGCGCGTCTGATACTCCTGACGGCTGGCGAAAAAGCCGCCCATCGCCAGGTTCTCCTCTACCGTCATGCGCGAAAACACCCGGCGCCCCTCCGGCACGATAGCGATCGCCTCGCGCATGATGCGCGCGGTTTGCCAGTCGGTAATGATTTTGCCGTCGAAGGTAATGCTGCCCTGGGTGGCGCGCGGCTCGCCGCACAGCGTGCCGAGCAGCGTGGTTTTCCCCGCGCCATTGGCGCCGATCAGCGTGACGATTTCGCCCTGGCTGATATGCAGGCTGACGTTGTGCAGCGCCTGGATCTTGCCGTAGTGCGCGCTAACGTTGTTAACGGATAACATTGGATTTGCCATGTTACGCCTCTCCTAAATAGGCTCGGATCACATCCGGATTATTACGCACCTCTTCCGGCGTGCCGTTGGCCAGCGGCGTACCCTGGTTCACCACATAGATTCGGTCGGAAATGCCCATCACCAGCTTCATATCATGTTCTATCAGCAGGACGGACACCTTGTGCTCGCCGCGCAGTTCGGCGATCAGCTCATCCAGCTCGTGCGTCTCTTTCGGATTCAGCCCGGCCGCCGGTTCGTCCAGCATCAGGATCTCCGGACGCGTCACCATGCAGCGCGCAATCTCCAGACGGCGCTGCTGACCGTAGGCCAGATTGCCCGCCTGGCGATTGGCCAGATCGAGCAGCCCGATACGCTCCAGCCAGGTGGCGGCGCGATCCAGCGCCTCGCTCTCGCCGCGACGAAACGCCGGGGTTTTGAACAGGCCTGAGAAGAGGCCGCTTTTCAGATGCTGATGCTGCGCCACCAGCAGGTTCTCGATGACCGTCATCTCACGGAACAGGCGAACGTGCTGAAAGGTGCGCACCACGCCCATGCGGGCGATCTGCTGGCCGGGCATGCCTTCCAGATGCTGCTCGCGCAGCTTAATGGTGCCGCCGGTCGGCTTGTAGAAGCCGGTCAGGCAGTTGAAGACGGTGGTCTTTCCCGCGCCGTTGGGACCGATCAGCGAGACGATCTCCTGCGGGCGCAGCTCCAGCGCCACGTTATTGACCGCCAGCAGGCCGCCGAAGCGCATCATCAGGCCTTCAACGGCTAATAAAGGCTGACTCATGCCTGCTCTCCTTGTTTCTGCTTCAGTTTCAGGTGCGGACGCTTCATCGGCAGCAGCCCCTGCGGACGCCAGATCATCATCAGCACCATCAGGCCGCCCAGCACCAGCATGCTGTATTCGTTCAGATCGCGCATCAGCTCGCGCGACACCACCAGCAGGATAGCGGCGAGGATCACGGCGAACTGCGAGCCCATGCCGCCCAGCACCACAATCGCCAGCACGAAGGCGGATTCGACAAAGGTAAAGGATTCCGGGCTGACAAAGCCCTGGCGCGCGGCGAACAGCGTGCCGGCGAAGCCAGCGAACGCGGCGCTAATGGTAAAGGCGGTCAGCTTGATGCGCGTCGGGCTCAGGCCGAGCGAGCGGCAGGCGATCTCATCTTCACGCAGCGCTTCCCACGCGCGGCCCAGCGGCATGCGCAGCAGGCGGTTAATCACGAACAGCGTCAGCGCCACCAGCAGCAGCGCCACCAGATAGAGGAAAATCACGCGGTCGCTGGGGTCATATTTCAGGCCGAAAAATTCGTGGAAGGTGCTCCAGCCGCCCTCGGAGACTTTACGGCCGAACTCGAGGCCAAACAGCGACGGCTTAGGGATCTGCGCGATGCCGTTGGGACCGCCGGTCAGCGCAGTGTTGTTCAGCAGCAAAATGCGCACGATTTCGCCGAAGCCGAGCGTGACGATCGCCAGATAGTCGCCGCGCAGGCGCAGCACCGGGAAGCCCAACAGCAGCCCGAACAGCGCCGAGACGATGCCCGCCAGCGGCAGACACTCCCAGAAGCCGAGGCCGAAGTAGTGATTCAGCAGCGCGAAGGTGTAGGCGCCGATAGCGTAGAAGCCGCCGTAACCAAGCACCAGCAAACCTGACAGGCCGACCACCACGTTGAGCCCGAGGCCGAGCATCACGTAGATCAGCGTCAGCGTGGCGATGTCCACCGCACCGCGCGAGACGAAAAAGGGCCAGGCGACCGCGACGACGATCAGCGCCAGCATAAACAGCTTCTGCTTCGGCGTGGAGCCGTCGATGCCGGGCAGCACCAGCGCCGGACCGGAGATCTTTTTCAGGCCGCGCTGCCAGAACGGGCGCAGCAGCTGAAAGAGAAAGACCACGCCGCAGCCGACGAAAATCCAGTTCCAGCGCACGTCGCCAGCGCTCTGCACCACCAGACGCGTGCCGTCGAGGCCGAGACGCATGCCCATAAAAAAGCTGGCCAGCACCAGCAGCATCAGGGAGGAGAGCAGCGCATTGATAAAGGAAGATTTCATACTTTCTCAACCTCCGGGCGGCCCAGAATGCCGGTCGGCATCACCAGCAGCACCACGATCAGCAGCGCAAAAGAGACCACGTCTTTATATTCGGTGCTGAGATAGGCAGAAGTCAGCGCTTCGGCGATGCCGAGCACCAGGCCGCCAATCATCGCGCCGGGAATGCTGCCGATACCGCCCAGCACCGCGGCGGTAAAGGCCTTCATGCCGGCCATAAAGCCGATAAAGGGGTTAATTGAGCCGTAGAACTGGCCGAGCAGCACGCCCGCCACCGCCGCCATCGCCGCGCCAATCACGAAGGTGAGCGAAATCACGCGGTCGGTATTGATGCCGAGCAGGCTCGCCATTTTCAGATCTTCGGCGCAGGCGCGGCAGGCGCGGCCCATACGCGAATAGCGGATAAACAGCGTCAGCGCCAGCATCGCCAGGAAGGTCACCAGCCAGATGACGATCTGCATGGTGGAGACGGTGGCGGCAAAGCCGTTGCTCTCGCCCAGCGTCCACTGGCCGGTAATCAGGCTCGGCAGCGCGAGGTCGCGCGAGCCCTGCGTCAGGCTGACGTAGTTCTGCAGGAAGATCGACATACCGATGGCGGAGATCAGCGCGATCAGGCGCTTCGACGATCGCACCGGCTTATAGGCGACGCGCTCGATGCTCCAGCCGTAGGCGCTGGAGATCAGGATCGCCATCACGAAGCCGGCGGCAATCATCAGCCAGCCGGTGTCGATGCCCATCATCATCAGGGCGGCAATCACGATAAAGGAGACATAGCTGCCGATCATATAGACCTCGCCGTGGGCGAAGTTGATCATGCCGATGATGCCGTAAACCATGGTGTAACCGATGGCGATCAGCGCATAGGTGCTGCCGAGGGTGACCCCGTTAAGCATCTGCTGTGTGAAATAAAGAAACTGCTCGGACATAGTGAAGACCTGCATAAGAACGGGAAAATCCCCTGCCGACGCGGCAAGGGATTGGTCTGTCGATGGAACATTACTTAACTGCGGTTGAAGAACCGTCTTTGTGCCATTTGAATACGCCGAACTCGAAGCCTTTCAGATCGCCTTTCTGATCCCAGCTCAGGTTGCCCATCACTGTCGGCACCGGCTCGCCGCCCTTCAGGTTTTTCGCAATCTCTTCCGGCTCGTCGCTCTTGCTGCGCTCAATGCCAGCCGCCAGCGACTGGATCGCCGCATAGGTGGTCCAGACGAACGGACCGGTCGGATCCTTGCGGTTCTGCGCGCTGTTGGTCTTGATAGCATCGACAATCGCCTTGTTCTCCGGCAGCTGGTCATAGCGCTTCGGCAGCGTTACATAGATGCCTTCCGAGGCGTCGCCCGCGATATTGGAGAGCGAGGCGTTGCCCACGCCTTCCGGTCCCATAAAGCCGGCGTTCAGGCCAGCCGCTTTCGCCTGGCGCAGAATCTGGCCCATTTCCGGGTAGTAACCGCCGTAGTAAACGAAGTCGACGTTCTCTTTCTTCAGGCGCGCGATCAGCGTAGAGAAGTCTTTATCACCCGCGGTAATGCCTTCAAACAGCACCACGTTGCCGCCTTTCGCCTTCAGGGTTTTCTGCACCGATTCCGCCAGGCCCTGGCCGTACTGCTGCTTGTCATGCACCACGGCGATACGTTTAGGCTTGATTTGGTCGAGAATATAGTTTGCCGCGGTCGGCCCCTGATCGGAGTCCAGGCCGGTGGTGCGCATAATGGTTTCGTAACCGCGGGCGGTCAGCTCCGGCGCGGTAGCGGCCGGGGTAATCATCAGCACGCCTTCGTCGTTATAGATGTCGGACGCAGGCTGAGTAGAAGAGGAGCAAAGATGGCCGATAACGTACTTGATGCCGTCGTTGACGACCTTGTTCGCCACCGCCACCGCCTGTTTCGGGTCGCAGGCGTCGTCATACTCCACGCCCACCAGCTTATTGCCGTTTACGCCGCCTTTGGCGTTGATATCCTTAATCGCCTGCGCGGCGCCGGTGAACTGCATATCGCCATACTGCGCGACCGGGCCGGTTACGGCACCGACGATAGCGATTTTGATGTCGTCAGCCAGAGCGGCGTGGCTCATCGCCAACGCAACGCAACCCGCCAGTAATGCGCGGCCTTTACTCATTTTCATGCGGACTTCCCCATCTTGTTGTGTCTGTGATTTGTGGTTTGCTTTTGCTACCGGATAAAGCTGAAAAATGATGTTTATGAATGATTTAGCGAACTTTTCCGGTATTTTTTGGTAATAAGGCTTTATTTTTCAGGTTATTAAACAGGAAGTTTCTTCTGTAAATCAACTGACACATTGGGAAATAGCCAGCTGAAACAGCATAATCATCTGGTTGTTATGCAGGCTCATCCGCTATTTCTCCAGCGCGTTATGCTGGCTTTTACGCCGCTTATTGTTCTTTATCTCCTCTATCCTGGCATCCAGACCATCTTTTGACCTGTTTTCAACTTAAAAAAGTGACGGCGCTCTGACTGTCTAAATTCGCTACACTATGCCCTTTCGACTAGTACAGGTGTTTGTTATGAAACTCACTATTCTGCGCCTGACCACGCTGAGCGCGCAGGACCGCATCGACCTTGCGAAAATCTGGCCAGATGAGGAGATCGCTGCGCTGGAGAGCAGCCTGAACGAAAATGTTCGCCTTTATGCCGCCCGTTTTAATGCGCGGCTGCTGGGTGCCTTAAAGCTGACGCTCGTGGGAACCCAGGGGACTATTTCACAGCTGGAGGTGCGCGAGGTGACGCGCCGTCGCGGCGTAGGGCGTTATCTGTTGGAAGAGACGCTTGCACAAAATGGCTCGGTCTCAAGCTGGTGGGTGGCGGACGAAGGCAGCGCGAATCAGGGCGAGCGCGCGGCGTTTATGCAGGCCTGCGGTTTTCGCGCGCAGGCGGATGGCTGGGTGAAATAGCGGGCAAAAAAAAGGGCGACTCGCGTCGCCCGTTTTTGCCGTTCCGTTATGCCTCAATTGCCATGCGGAGTTTTTTCATGGCATTTTTTTCCAGCTGCCGTACGCGTTCGGCCGACACGCCGTAGCGATCTGCCAGTTCCTGCAGCGTGGTTTTGTTATCTTCATCCAGCCAGCGGGCGCGGATGATATGTTGGCTACGCTCGTCGAGGCCCTGCATCGCATCGCTCAGCTTATCCGCCGCGTGCGATTCCCAGTTATCCTCTTCGATGCCGTCGGCAAAGTCTGACGTTTTATCCTGCAGATAGAGCACCGGCGCCATCGCTTTGCCTTCGCCGCTCTCATCGTCGGCAGACATATCGAAGGTCATATCCTGCGCAGCCATACGCGATTCCATTTCACGCACGTCTTTGCTGCTTACGCCCAGTTCACGCGCCACCATCTCGACTTCGTCCTGATTGAACCAGCCCAGACGCTGCTTGGTTTTACGCAGGTTAAAGAACAGCTTGCGCTGTGCTTTTGTGGTAGCGACCTTCACGATACGCCAGTTGCGCAGCACGTATTCGTGAATCTCGGCTTTAATCCAGTGCACGGCGAAAGAGACCAGGCGCACGCCCACTTCAGGATTAAAGCGACGCACCGCCTTCATCAGGCCGATGTTCCCTTCCTGAATCAGGTCCGCCTGAGGCAGGCCGTAACCGGAATAATTACGAGCGATATGAACTACAAAGCGCAGGTGAGACAGGATCAGCGTTTTAGCCGCATCCAGATCGCCCTGGTAATGCAGCCGTTCAGCCAGCGCTTTTTCCTCTTCTGCCGACAGCATCGGCCAGACGTTGGCGGCCCGAACATAAGATTCCAGGTTGCCAAGAGGAGCAATAGCTAAAGTTTGCATTTCTTTGGTCATTCAAACCCTCACAATGATGATTAAGTTGCTGCGTCTTCCCTTTGAGCAGACGTTACCTTAAGTCAACGCCGGGGAAAATCCGAAAGCAATCTGTGCTACTTAGAGTAGCCAAGTTATCCACAAGTTCAATTATAGCAGTGAATATTTTACACACAGATGACGAGACGGGAAGAGAGGGAAGTTCCTCTGCGCCCGGATCGTCGGCAGCAGAGGAACATTATACCAAAAAAACGTTGCAGGCGGTTACTGGGGCGTAAAACGACGTAAATGTTGCACCGTCGCCAGCCAGGCGGCGATCCAGCCGATGATCGCGGCGATCAGCAGTAGCAGCACCCCTTCGTCCCACGAGAAGCCTTCCAGCGAGAAGGTGGTGCCAAACACCTGCGCTACCTGTGCCACCACCGACTGCAGACGCAGCACCAGCACCTCAGAGAGGATCAGCGACAGCACCGCCCCGCTTAAGCCAAGCAGCGCGCCGCCGTAGAGGAACGGGCGCAGAATAAAGCCGTCGGTGGCACCAATCAGCTTCTGTACGTTAATGGTATCGCGCCGCGCGAAGATGCTAAGCCGCACGCTGTTGCCGATCACCAGGAACACCGCGACAATCATCAAAATGCCGATCATCGACGCGACCTGGCCCACCAGCCCGGTCAGCGCCGCCAGTCGGGCAAACCAGCTGTCGTCCATGCGCACTTCGTCGACGCCCTGCACTTTCGCGACGCTGTCGCGCAGGTTCTGCATGGTGTCAGAATTCTGGAAGTTAAGCTTCGGCGTAATAATCGCCACCGCCGGCAGCGGATTCTGCTCCAGCATATCCATCGCGCCGCCAAAGCCCGACCAGTTGCGGAACTCGTTCAGCGCCTCTTCTCGCGTCAGGTAGTTGACGTTATCCACGCCGTCGACCTGCTTGAGCTGCGCCACCACGTTTTCCGCGGCGGTATCGTCCAGCGTTTTCGACAGATAAACCGTCAGCTGCGGCGCGGGATACCACTGCGTCGCCGCCTGGCTGACGTTTTTCCACACCATATAGCAGACGCTGGGCAGCGTCAGCGAGATGGCGATCACCATCACCGTCAGGAGCGTCGCCAGCGGCTGGCGATACATATCTGACAGAGTGCCGCGCCACGCGTAGCGCCACTGTTCCTGCCAGCCGCCCTTCAGCGCTTTGCTTTTAGACGGCGCTTTCGCTTTAGGCGCAGCGGGGCGCTTGTTGCGTTTATTGACCATCGTGGCCTCCATGCAGGCGTCCCTGATTGAGCGTCATGACGCGATAGCGTCGCCGCGCGATCAGCCCGCTGTCGTGCGTCGCCATCAGTACGGTGACGCCTACGCGGTTAAACTCTTCGAACAGACGCAGGATATCTTCCGACAGCGCGTCGTCCAGGTTGCCGGTCGGTTCGTCCGCCAGCAGCACGGCGGGCTTGTTCACCACGGCGCGCGCAATGCCGACACGCTGCTGTTCGCCGCCGGAGAGCTGAATCGGAAAGCTTTTCGCTTTATCAAGCAGGCCAACTTTATCCAGCGCCGCTGAGACGCGGCGGCGAATATCTTCGCCGCTGGCGCCGGAAATAATCAGCGGGATGGCGACATTGTCGTAAACCGAACGATCCATCAGCAGGTGGTGATCCTGAAAGATCATGCCGATCTGGCGACGGAGGAACGGCACCTCGCTGTGGCGCAGCCGTGAAATATCGTGACCGCTGAACCAGATTTGGCCCGCGCTCGGCCGCTCGATGCCACAAATCAGCTTCAGCAGGGTACTCTTACCGGCGCCGGAATGGCCGGTCAGGAACGCCATTTCGCCCGGCCGCAGATGAAAATCTACCCCCTGCAGCGCCTGACGCCCGCCGAGATATGCCTTACTGACCTCTTCAAAGCGAATCATCCCAATTAGTCCTCTCGGGCAAACAGTGCCTCAATAAAATCTTCGGCCTTGAAGGGCCGTAAATCTTCTATGCCTTCCCCGACGCCGATATAGCGAATCGGGATGCCGAACTGATCGGCCACCGAGAAGATCACGCCGCCTTTCGCCGTACCGTCCAGCTTGGTCAGGGTAATACCGCTCAGGCCGACCGCTTCATGGAAGAGTTTCGCCTGGCTGATGGCGTTCTGGCCGGTGCTGGCGTCGAGGGTCAGCATCACTTCGTGCGGCGCCTCCTCGTCCAGTTTTTTCATCACGCGGGTGATTTTCTTCAGCTCTTCCATCAGGTGCGATTTGTTCTGCAGACGACCAGCGGTATCGGCGATCAGTACGTCAACGCCGCGCGCTTTCGCCGCCTGAATGGCGTCGAAGATCACCGAGGCGGAATCCGCGCCGGTATGCTGCGCCACCACCGGAATATGATTGCGTTCGCCCCACACCTGCAGCTGCTCCACGGCCGCCGCGCGGAAAGTATCGCCCGCCGCCAGCATGACCGATTTGCCCTGCGCCTGATACTGGCGCGCCAGCTTGCCGATGGTTGTGGTTTTGCCGACGCCGTTGACGCCGACCATCAGGATCACAAACGGCCCTTTGCCGCTGACGTCGAGCGGCGCGTCTACTTTCGCCAGAATGCCCGCCATTTCCGCTTTCAGCAGGCCGTAGAGCGCTTCCGCGTCGCGCAGCTGTTTGCGGTTCGCCTGCTGCGTCAGGTTAGTGATAATGCGGCGCGTGGTCTCGACGCCGACGTCGGCGATCAGCAGCTGCTCTTCCAGCTCTTCAAACAGCTCATCGTCGATTTTTTTGCCGCGGAACAGGCTGATAAAGCCGGAGCCGAGGTTCTGGCGCGTTTTGACCAGGCTGCGCTTCAGGCGCGCGAAGAATCCCTCTTTGGTGGGACGTTCCTGCTCCTGGGAGAGAATTGGCGCAGCGGCGAGCGGCAGATCGCTGACGGTGTCCTGCACCGCTTCGTCGGCAACCGTTGCCTCAGCCTCTTCTTCGGCGATGATCTCTTCCGCCACGTCATCCTGCGGCGCTTCTGCCAGCGCCAGCGCCGCCAGCGCTTCATCATCCAGCGGCTGCTCTTCTTCTGGCAGCGTTTCCGGCAAGAGCTCGTCTGCGACAGGCGTTGGCGCCAGCTCCGGCTCCTCTTCCGGAACGATCTCCTCCAGCGGCGCGATAATTTCCGCGTCCTGTGCTTTCTGGACGACCGCTTCCGCTTCTGGCTCTGGGGCAACGCGCTCTTCCTCGGCCTGCGCAGGTGCTTCGCGCTGCGCCTCGGCGACCTGTTCGGTCAGCTCGACGGTATGCGCCGCCTCGGTTTCCGCCTGCGCCAGCGCAGGCTCATCAGGCTGCTGCTCAGACGCTTCAGCAGGCTGTTGTGTCTCTTCTTCTTTGCCAAATCCCAGCCAGGAAAAAAAGCCACGTTTTTTCTCTTTTGCCATTGTGTGACGACACTCCTCGATGGCTTAATCCCGGTCGCTCGCTGTTCCCAGGGGATAAAAATTAGCTCTGGTTTTTACCGCCGAAAGGGCGAAAAACAGCAGAATTATGTATGACTTCAGCAACTCACTAGTCTAACACTTTCCAGCCAGCGCACCACAGCACCCTTTTTTACCGTTTCTTCTCACTCGTTCGCCCGTTAAACTACGCAACAAATTATGACGAGTTGTGAGCAAGATGAGTAAAACCCCTCGTAGCACAGGCGCTGCCGGACAAATCCGCATCATCGGCGGTCAGTGGCGCGGACGCAAACTGCCGGTGCCCGACAGCGCCGGACTGCGCCCCACCACCGATCGCGTTCGTGAAACCCTGTTTAACTGGCTGGCGCCGGTGCTGCAGCAGGCGCGCTGCCTTGACTGTTTTGCCGGTAGCGGCGCGCTCGGCCTGGAGGCGCTGTCGCGCTTTGCGGGTTCGGTGACGCTGCTGGAGCTGGAACGTCCGGTGGCGCAGCAGCTGGAGAAAAATGTAAACACCCTGCGCGCCAGCGACGCGCAGGTGATCAACGTCAATACCCTCAACTGGCTGGCCGCCTCCGGCGAGCCATACGACGTGGTATTCGTCGATCCGCCGTTCCGTAAAGGGCTGCTGGAGCAGACGCTGCAGCTGCTGGAACAGAATGGCTGGCTGGCGGACGAGGCGATGATTTATGTTGAGAGCGAAGTCGAGCACGGCGCGCCGCCGGTGCCCGCTAGCTGGGCGCTGCATCGCGAGAAGATCGCCGGACAAGTGGCGTATCGTTTATATCACCGACAACAAGAGACATCCGATGTTGCTTAATTTAGGCCGCCTGTTAATGCTGTGCGTCTGGGCTTTTTTACTTTTTAACCTGGTCGATCCCTACCCTAAACCGCTGCGCTATTTTATCCACGTCGCGCTGTTCTTTATGATCCTGATGCACGGGCTGCAGCTGACGCTGCTGCGCGCCACCCAGCCGAAGGATGCGCCGCCAATTGATCGCTGGACGCAAACCAAAATCTTTCTGTTCGGCGTGTTTGAACTGCTGGCGTGGCAGAAGGCCAATTTTCCGAAGAAGAAGTGAAACAGCGGGCTGAACAGCTTACAAGGTCTGCAAGCGGGTAAGACGAACCGAAGAGCAAAGCGTCCCGCGACAGGGACAAAAGCGCCGGGAGCGCTTTTGAACAACGTGTAACGTTGGCCCGGTGACGGGCGCGCCTCAGGGATGAGGTGCGTACTCGCGCGGGCCGAGCTGGCAAGGATGCCGCTTTTGCGTCTTTGCGATCGATTCGTCTTACCCGCGCTGGCCACTTTATCAAAATCCGCAGTTTTACTGCGCCGGCGTAAAGCTGACGAAGCGCGATCCCTGCATCTTCAGCTCGCCCTTCGCGCCGGTATCCATCTGGTTGTAGTCGCGCTCGCCCACAATCGCCTTAATATCGCTGGCGCCGTTCAGGGGATGGAACCAGGCTTCGTAGCGCATCTCTTCCCCCGCAATCACTTCGCGCTGGCGCGAGCGCCGGTTGGGCGACGGGTACTCCCGCTTGGTCTTGACCTTCACCATTAGCGTGCGCACCGGCGAGGCGTCGTTCACCGCCGCCTCGCGCCGCTGCTTGATAAACTGGCGCGTCGCCAGCACGGCGATAACGGCCAGTACGATAAAAAAGAGTAGCGGTGGTTTGCTCATGGTTTTTTCTCGTCTCGTTAAGCTCTGGAAAGCAGTGCGGGTGAAGCATACAACCAGAGTTGCCTGATTGTCACATTGTGAGGCCGTAACCTAAACTGAGATCGACTTATTGGGAATTTTCACCATCTGATGGACAGGTTGTCCTTAAGGGAGCAGCAATGCTTTGGTCATTTCTTGCCGTACTCTTCTCCGGTTGGCTCTATGTTGACGCATCCTATCGCGGCCCGCAGTGGCAGCGCTGGCTCTTCAAACCTATTACGCTGTTGCTGATGGTGGGCTGGGCCTGGCAGGCGCCGGTGCTGAAACCGACCGATTACCTGATTATCGCCGGACTGCTCGCGACGCTGGTCGGCGACGCGCTGCTGCTGCTGCCGCGCCAGCAGATGCTCTACGCGCTGGGGGCCTTCTTCCTCTCTCACCTGCTGTACACCATCTGCTTCGCCGCCGGCATGACGATGACCTTTTACTGGCCGATTCCGCTGACGCTGCTGATTATTGGCGCCATCACTATCGCGACCATCTGGAACCGCCTGGAGACGCTGCGCTGGCCGATCTGCACGCTGATCGGCATGACGCTGGTCATGACCTGGATGGCCGCCGAGCAGTATCTCTTCCGTCCCACCGACGACAGCTTCACGCTGGTAGTGGGCGCAAGCCTGCTGCTGCTGGCCAATATCGTCTGGTTCGTCAGCCACTATCGCCGCCGTTTTCGCGCCGACAGCGCTATCGTCGCCGCCTGTTACTTTGCCGGGCACTTTATGATTGTCCGCTCGCTGTGGCTTATCTGATGTAAAACCGGCCTTGACTCTGGAGTCGACTCCAGAGTGTAGGATGCAGTAGCGGGCGGGATCGCCCGTCCGTTACTGGAGGTTTTATGCAGCAACATCATCACGAACACGCCTGCGGCTGCGGCCGCTCTTGCCACACGCATTCCGCCACTAAACCGCTATGCGCCCTGCCTGGCGCGGCGTCTGCACGCCTGAACATCCGTGCCGCTTCACCTGTTCAGCCAGCCTGCGGGGGCGGTTGCTGCGAGGCGGACGGCAGCCCTGGCGAGGAGAGACATGCCGGCGACAGCGACGAAGAGAGCGACAGGCAAGGGCAAGGCGGCTGGCACCTGAGCTGGCGCGTCAGCGGCATGGACTGCCCCAGCTGCGCCCGTACCATTGAAACTGCCGTTGCCCAGCTGCCGCAGGTGCGGCAAACGCGCGTTGTATTCGCCAGTGAAAAGCTGCTGGTTGAGGCCAGTGCCGATGTCTCCGCCGCCGTAGAACAGACCGTTAAGCGCGCCGGATTTACCCTGGCCAGCGAGGCAACCGCTCCACCCGCCGCCTCCCGCTGGCGCGATAACCGCGCCATCATCGTGCTCGCTCTCCTGATGCTCGCCAGCTTTACGCTAAGCCAGTTTGCGCCGCGCTGGGGTGACGGGCTGTTTATCCTTACGACGCTGACTGGCCTGTGGCCGGTGGCGCGCAGCGCATGGCGACGCGCCCGCAGTGGCTCGCCCTTTA
Source organism: Pantoea phyllosphaerae (assembly GCF_051025595.1). NCBI lineage: Bacteria > Pseudomonadati > Pseudomonadota > Gammaproteobacteria > Enterobacterales > Erwiniaceae > Pantoea > Pantoea phyllosphaerae. The sequence goes on along the minus strand of NZ_JBPFDE010000006.1, from coordinate 136,140 downwards.
CTATCGAAACGCTAATGAGCGTGGCTGCCGCCGGGGCGCTGCTGATCGGTGCCCATGCCGAAGCGGCGATGGTGCTGCTGCTGTTCCTGCTGGGCGAACGCCTGGAAGCTTTTGCCGCCGCGCGCGCGCGCAGCGGCGTGACGCAGCTGATGGCGCTACGCCCGGAAAACGCCACGCGCCTTAACGGCGACAGGCGGGAGAGCGTGGCGCTGGCGGCGCTGCGCCCTGGCGACGTTATCGAAGTGGCGGCAGGCGGACGCCTGCCGGTAGACGGCCGCCTGCTGAGCGACGAGGCGAACCTGGATGAAAGCGCACTCACCGGCGAATCGCTGCCGGTCACGCGTGAAAAAGGGGATGCGCTGCTGGCGGGCGCCACCAGCGTCGATCGCCTGATTCAGCTAGAGGTAACCTCTGAACCGGGTGCCAGCGCCATCGACCGTATTCTGACCCTGATTGAAGAGGCGGAGAGCCACCGCGCGCCGGTCGAGCGCTTTATCGATCGCTTCAGCCGTCTCTATACCCCGCTGATTATGCTGCTGGCCGCGCTGGTGATGGTGGTGCCGCCGCTGCTCGGCTTTGGCGGCTGGCTGCCGTGGATCTACAAAGGTCTGACGCTGCTGCTGATCGGCTGTCCCTGCGCGCTGGTGATCGCGACGCCCGCTGCGATAACCTCCGGCCTCGCCGCCGCCGCGCGTCAGGGGGCACTGATTAAGGGCGGCGCGGCGCTGGAGCGCCTCAGCCAGATACGCGCCATCGCCTTCGACAAAACCGGCACCCTGACGCAGGGCAAACCGCAGGTTACCGGCGTACTCCGCTTCACCTCCGCCTCGCAGGATGAGCTGCTGGCGCTAGCGGCCGCGGTGGAACAGGGCTCGACGCATCCGCTGGCCGCGGCGATTGTCGCGGCCGCCAGCGAGCGACAGCTGACCCTGCCCTCGGCCAGCCAGCAGATGACGCTGGCGGGCAGCGGCATCGCCGCGCAGGTCGAGGGCGCGCAGATCGCGCTGCTGTCCCCCGGCCGCGTCGACGCCTTGAGCGCCGCGCAGCGCACGCAGATCCTGCAGCAGGAAGAACAGGGGCAAACGCTGGTGGCGATCCTGCGCGACGGCGAACCGCTGGGCGCGCTGGCGCTGCGCGACAACCTGCGCGCCGACGCACGCGACGCCCTGGCTGAGCTGAAAAGAATGGGCATTGAGAGCCTGATGCTCACCGGCGACAACCCGCGTGCGGCAGCGGCGATCGCTGGCGAACTCGGCATCGACTTTCGCGCTGGCCTGCTGCCTGGCGACAAGGTCGACGCCATTCGCGCGCTAAGTCAGCAGCGCCCGCTGGCAATGGTCGGCGACGGCATTAACGATGCGCCCGCGATGAAGGCGGCCACAATCGGCATCGCCATGGGAAGCGGCAGCGATATTGCGCTGGAGACCGCCGACGCCGCGCTGACGCGCGATGCGCTGCCGCTGCTGCCGTCACTGGTGGCGCTTGCGCAGCGCACGCGTGCCACGCTGCGGCAAAATATCGCCATTGCGCTGGGGCTGAAGGCGCTGTTTCTGGTCACTACGCTGCTGGGCCTGACCGGCCTCTGGCTGGCGGTGGTCGCCGACTCCGGTGCAACGGCGCTGGTGACCGCTAACGCGCTGCGGCTGCTGCGCGCGCGTCGCAGGTAGCGGGCGCGACGATCAGGCGCCGAGGCCCTTCTGGATCAGGTAGTGATAAGGCAGGGTGTCGGTCTGCTGCGCCAGCAGGCGATGCTCCATAAAGCGGCAGAAGCCGGGAATGTCGCGCGTGGTGGCCGGATCGTCGGCGATAATCAGCAGCGTTTCTCCATCCTGCATGGTGCGGACCGTTTTGCGCACCATCATTACCGGCTCCGGGCAGCGCAGGCCCAGGGCATCCAGCTGATGATCGGCGTGGGAGAAGTTGTCGCTCATAAATCACTCGGTTCTAAACAGGGGGCGCTCATTTTAACGCGGCGCCCCGCAGACGCAAGACGAGAACGATTGCGTTAAAATTAACCATTGCGTAAATAGCACAACGCGGTAATATGCCGCGGTTTTTTAACGTTGACACCGTCGCGCGGGCTCAGCTTTGCGCGGCAATGGGTTCCCTCACCCCAATATGAAAAAGGTCCACTATGATCGCATTTTCTCTGCGTCAGCGTCAGCACGCGCTGGTCTGGCTCTCTCTGTTTCATCTGCTGGTGATTATCTCCAGCAACTATCTGGTGCAGCTGCCGGTATCCATTTTCGGCTTCCATACCACCTGGGGCGCATTCAGCTTTCCGTTTATTTTTCTGGCGACCGACCTGACCGTGCGCATTTTCGGCGCGCCGCTGGCACGCCGCATTATCCTCGCGGTGATGATCCCGGCGCTGTTTGTCTCCTATCTGGTCTCCAGCCTGTTTTACCAGGGCCAGTGGCAGGGCCTGGCGGCACTGCATAACGTTAACCTGTTCGTGGCGCGCATCGCCTGCGCCAGCTTTATGGCCTATGCGCTGGGTCAGATCCTCGACGTTCACGTCTTTAACCGCCTGCGCCAGCTGCCGCAGTGGTGGGTGGCGCCTGCTGCTGCCATGTTCCTCGGCAATATCAGCGATACGCTCGCCTTCTTCTTTATCGCCTTTTATAAGAGCACGGACCCGTTTATGGCCGCGCACTGGGTTGAGATCGCGCTGGTGGACTACAGCTTTAAAGTGCTGATCTGCGTGGTCTTCTTCCTGCCCGCCTACGGCGTGCTGCTCAATGCGATGCTGAAACGTCTGGCGGAGCGCTCGCAGCGCCCGCAGGTAAATTTCGGCTAACCGGCGATAGAGCCTTTCGCAATGACCCGCTAAGATCTTCTGACAATCGGGCGGTTGCTTTTGCCGCCTGATTCGAGTTGTATGAACGCCTTACTGGAATCAAATAAAGGGATTCAGATGCGAAACTTAGTGAAATATGCGGGTATTGGCTTACTGGTGCTGGGCCTGGCGGCCTGCGATCAGAAGAAAGATGACGCCACCGGCAGCAACGGCACCAGCGCCAGCCAGTCGGCGCAGAACGTCACGCTGATGGATGGCAAGCTGAGCTTCTCGCTGCCGGCAGGCATGTCGGACAAGAGCGGCAAACTGGGCAACCAGACGACCAATATGCACGTTTACGCCGATGAAACCGGCGCGCGCGCCGTGATTGTTATCGCAGGCGAGGCCACCAACGAAGGGCTGGATGTGCTGGCGCAGCGTCTGGAACAGCAGCAGCGCAACCGCGACCCGCAGCTGCAGGTCGTCTCCGACAAAGCGATTACCCTGAAAGATCAGCCTGCACAGCGTCTGGACAGCGTCGTCTCCGCCAATAACCAGACCTCATGGTCCTCAGTGATTCTGGCGAAGGTCGACGGCAAACTGCTGACGCTGCAGATTACGCTGCCAGGTGATAACCAGCAGCAGGCGCAGAGCGATGCGGACAGCATCGTTCAGAGCATCACGCTGAAATAAGCTATTGAAATGAAAACGACGGGATTGTTCCCGTCGTTGAGGTGAACTGCATTGTGCTGACGCGGGAGGCATAAACCGATCGCAAAGTCGCTTATGCATCCATGCTCGCTCGGCCCGCGCCTTCCCTGCCGCGGGACGCTTTGCTCTTCGGTTTATGCCTCCCGCTTTTTAAGCTTTAGAGCCGTCTGTATAAAAAGCCCGCGACTAACCGCGCGCAGCGCGCCAGTAGCCGATCAGCCGCAGATAGTTGCCCTTCACCTTCTCTACCAGCGCCGTATCATCCAGCTCGCCCTGCAGCCACTGGCGCGACGGCTGGCCGAAAATAGTGCGCCCGACCGCAAAGCCTTTCACCCAGGGCGCCTGCGCCGCCGCGGCGAAACCCGCCTTCAGCTGCTCTTCTGGTGCATCAAGCCCCAGCAGCAAAATGCCGCGACAGTAGGGATCCTGCTGCTCGATCAGGCCGCTAATCGCCTGCCAGCTCTCCGCCGACAGCGGCGGCAGCTTCCACCAGTCGGGCTTAATGCCCAGCTGATAAAAGTGGCTAAGCATGGTGAGGTAGTGAGCCTCGTCACGATCGGGATTGCTCTCTGGCAGAATCACCTCAAGCAGCAGTTCATGTCCGCTCTTGTTGCAGCCTTTCCAGACGTCCAGAACCAGCTCGTCCTGCTCTTTGCGCATCTCGGCGCTGTCGTGCGGATGGTAGAACACCAGACATTTCACTACGTGCTCGGCGGGCCAGTCGATCAGCTGCGAGCCGATATTGCCATGTTCCAGCCGCAGCGGCCGCGAACTGGGCAGCTCAATGGGACGGCCGATCCACCAGCCTCTGCCGGTAATGGCGTTCAGCGCTTTCTGCCCGTAAGTGGTATCGGCCAGAATACCGCTCTTGCTCTCCAGGCCCGCCTCAGACGCCGCCTCTTCAGCCGCCTTCAGCAACAGCACCTTCAACGCCGGGATCTTGCTCTCATCGACGCCCGCCTCGTGCGCCATATCGGCCAGCTGTTTGCGATGGTCGAAGGCGAAAACGTTCAGCTCTGGCCACTGCTGCTTGCGCGTGGTCACGCGATGCAGATGGTTAAGACGGGGATCGAGATCGGGGCGTTTCACCTCGCGGTCGCGGCTGAGAAAATCGTCCAGTTCCGCTTTGGTCGGCATCGCCGGCGCGCAGCCGTGACGCGATACCACCAGCGCACCGCAGGCGTTAGCGTAGCGACACGCCTGCTCCCAGCCCTCGTCATTAAGCCAGCCGCGCAGCAGCCCGGACATAAAGGCGTCGCCCGCACCCAGCACGTTGAGAACCTCGACCCGCACGCCGCTGTGCAGGCGCGTCTGCTCCCAGCTGTCGGGGATGTCGCCCTCGAACACTACGCAGCCCAGCGGACCACGCTTGCACACCAGCGTCGCCTGCGTCGCCTGGCGCACGCTTTTTAGCGCCGCCAGCGTATCGGTGCTGCCGCCCGCGATATGGAACTCCTCTTCTGTGCCGACAATCAGGTCGAAATAGTGCAGCACTTCCTGCAGCTGGCGCGTCACCTGCTGCGATTCGATAAAACGCGTTTCGCCGTCGCCGAGCGAGGTAAGCCCCCACAATACCGGGCGATAATCGATGTCGAGCGCGGTGCGCAGGCCGTTGCGCTTCGCAATATCGAGCGCTTTCAGCACCGCGGCGCGCGTCTGAGGATGCGACAGATGGGTGCCGGTCACCGCTACCGCGCGCGACGCCTTAATAAACTCTTCGTCGATATCTTCCGGCACCAGCCCCATATCGGCACAGTTATCGCGGTAGAAAATCAGCGGAAAGCTCTCTTCATCTTTGATGCCGAGGATCACCAGCCCCGTCAGGCGCTGCTTATCGGTAATCAGTCCCTCGGTATTACACCCCACGCGATTCAGCTCTTCGCGCAGAAAGCGGCCGTTGTGTTCATCGCCTACGCGCGCCAGCATGGCTGACTTCAGCCCCTGAATCGCGGTGCCATAAGCGACATTGCCGGAGGAGCCGCCGAGATATTTGGCAAAGGAGCTCATATCCTCCAGCCGCGCGCCAATTTGCTGACCATAAAGGTCGACGGCGATGCGTCCAATACAAATCACATCAAGCCGCTTCTGTTGTGTACTCATACCTGTTTTTTCCTTCTGTGATAAGCAGACACGCGGGCCAGAAAGTCGACATCCCGGCGTGCGTCTGGTTTTTGCCCTTGCCAGACTGACGATAAAGCGAGTATGAGGAATAAAAATTCCAAACACAATATGAAATGAAACGTACATCGCGATTTTGTGAACCAGGTAAAACTCTGCATTGGCCGCGCATTATGCACGCCATATTTACGCTGTTTCACCCCGTTTCAGGGCTACGCGGCCTGTGGGGCCAGATGAGCCAGGCGGAATGGAAGCCGCTGAAATAGAATGAAATTATCCATATCCTCCGCTTTTCTCACTTCATGTTTCACTCAGCCTCTCGCTGTTCGCGCTGAGAAGCGCATTTCACGGTTAAATTTGATCTCAATCGCAAAATGAAATGTTTCTTCTGTAATCGTATTTTATGAAAAATATATTTGTTTATAATCGCTTCACGTTTCAGTTACCTGCGGTCGCTTTTGCGATACGCCACGTCGCTGACCTGCTACCAGGTTGCAGCATGTAGAGGAAAAGCATATGGCCACCATCAGAATGACCACCGCACAGGCGCTGGTTAAGTTTCTTGATAATCAATACATTAATGTCGATGGCGTGGAAACGAAGTTCGTAAAAGGCCTCTTCGCTATCTTTGGTCACGGCAACGTGCTGGGACTGGGTCAGGCGCTGGAGCAGGATAGCGGCGATCTGACCGTTTATCAGGGCCGTAACGAACAGGGTATGGCGCATGCCGCAATGGGCTTCGCTAAACAATCTCTGCGCCGCCAAATTATCGCCTGTAGTTCGTCGGTCGGACCGGGTGCCGCCAATATGATCACCGCGGCGGCCACCGCCACCGCTAACCGCATTCCTCTACTGCTGCTGCCTGGCGATGTCTTCGCGACGCGTCAGCCCGATCCGGTGCTGCAACAGATTGAGCAGAGCCACGATCTCAGCATCAGCACCAACGACGCCTTCCGCGCCGTAAGCAAATACTGGGATCGCGTCAGCCGTCCTGAGCAGCTGATGACCGCCTGCATTAACGCGCTGCGCGTGCTGACCGATCCCGCTGAAACCGGCGCGGTGACCCTCGCGCTGCCGCAGGATGTGCAGAGCGAAGCCTGGGACTTCCCGGACTACTTCTTCCAGAAACGCGTACACCGTCTCGATCGTCGCCTGCCGACCGCCGCGCAGCTAAACGACGCGCTGGCGCTGATTAGCCGCAAGCGTAAGCCGATGATCGTACTGGGCGGCGGCGTGAAATATTCCGAAGCGGGCGAGGCGCTGCGCCAGTTTGCCGAACGCTATCAAATCCCCTTCGCCGAAACTCAGGCGGGCAAAGGCACCATCGTCTCTGACCATCCGCTCAACGTTGGCGGCGTGGGCGAAACCGGCTGCCTGGCTGCCAACCTGTTGGCGAAAGAGGCGGATCTGGTGATTGGCGTCGGCACGCGCTACACCGACTTTACCACCGCATCAAAATGGATCTTCCAGCATCCGGAGGTCAGCTTCCTTAACGTTAACGTCAGCAACTTCGACAGCTACAAGCTCGACGGCGTGCAGTTGCTGGCAGACGCGCGCGAGGCGCTTGTCGCGCTGGAGGCGGGGCTGGCGGATAAAAACTACAGCAACGACTGGGGCGATCAGATCGCGCAGGCGCAGAGCAAACTGCTGAAAGAGACGCAGCGCGTCTATCAGGTGGAATACAGCGGCGACGGCTTTATCCCGGAAATCGCTGACCATATCGATCGCGACGCGGTGTTCGCCGAATTCAATCGCCTGACCCAGTCGGTGCTTACCCAGAGCCGCGTGCTCGGCACGCTAAACGAGCAGCTCCCAAAGGATGCAGTGATTGTCGCGGCAGCGGGCAGTCTGCCGGGCGATCTGCAACGCGTCTGGCGCACCCGCGACTACAACTCGTACCACGTTGAGTATGGCTACTCCTGCATGGGCTATGAGGTTAACGCCGCGCTGGGCGCGAAGCTGGCGCAGCCGAATCGTGAGGTTTACGCGCTGCTGGGCGACGGCTCTTTTATGATGCTGCACTCCGAGCTGGTCACCTCGATTCAGGAGCGCACCAAGATCAACGTGGTGCTGTTCGACAATATGACCAACGGCTGCATCAACAACCTGCAGATGGAACACGGCATGGACAGCTTCAGCACCGAGTTCCGCTTCCGCAACCCGGAAGGCGGCAAGCTGGACGGCGGCTTCGTGCCGGTGGACTTCGCCGCCATCGCGGCGGGCTACGGCTGCAAAACCTGGCGCGTTACCACGCTGGAGCAGTTGCAGGTCGCGCTGGAAGAGGCGCGTCAATCGCCGGTTTCAACGCTTATCGACATCAAGGTGCTGCCGAAAACCATGGTGCACAAATATTTCAGCTGGTGGCACGTCGGCGTAGCGCAGGCTTCCACCTCTGAACGCACGCAGGCGGTGGCGGAGAAGCTTAACGCTCACCTCGACCAGGCGCGCAAATACTAATATTCCGGCCGGAACCGCCGGCCCTTTATTTCTCGCTATGAACCCTACAGGTGTAATTATGACTTTGAAACTTGGCGTTATCGGTGCCGGCGCAATCGGCCAGGAACATATTCGTCGCTGCAATAATGTCCTGCAGGGGGCAAAAGTAGTGGCGGTATCGGACATCAACGTGGATGGCGCGCGCGCCGCGCTGCAGCGCCTCAATATCGAGGCGGAGGTCTACGCCGATGGCCATCAGGTGATTAATTCACCAGAAGTCGACGCGATTCTGGTGACCTCCTGGGATCCGACGCATGAAGAATTTACGCTCGCGGCCATCGCCGCTGGCAAGCCGGTGTTCTGCGAAAAACCGCTGGCGATGAGCGCGGAAGGCTGCCGTCGCGTGGTGGATGCAGAAATCCAGCACGGCAAGCGTCTGGTGCAGGTCGGCTTTATGCGTCCGTACGACGCGGGCTACCGTGCGCTGAAAAAAGTGATCGTCGAGGGCGGCATCGGCGAGCCGCTGATGCTGCACTGCGCGCACCGTAACCCTGCGGTGCCAGAGAGCTACACCACCGATATGGCGATCACCAACACGCTGATTCATGAGCTGGACGTGCTGCGCTGGCTGACCAACGACGACTATAAGAGCGTGCAGGTGGTCTTCCCGCGCGTGACGTCGAAGTCGCATGCGCGCCTGAAAGATCCGCAAATCGTGCTGTTCGAAACGCAAAAAGGGGTGCGTATCGACGTCGAGATCTTCGTTAACTGCGCCTATGGCTACGATATCCAGTGCGAAGTGGTCGGCGAAACCGGCATCGCGAAGCTGCCGGAGCCCGCCTCGGTGCAGATGCGCAGCGAAGCCAAACTCTCCACCACCATTCTGACTGACTGGAAAGATCGTTTTATTGAGGCGTATGACGTTGAGCTGCAGGCCTTTATCAACGACGTGAAGGCGGGCGACCTGACTGGCCCATCCGCCTGGGACGGCTTCGCCGCCTCGGTAGCCGCCGACGCCTGCCTGAAAGCGCAGCAGAGCGGCGCCATTGAGCCGGTAGAAATGCCGCCGCGTCCCGCCTTCTACGACAAGAAATAAGCGTTTCCCTCTTCTTGCGGGCGGCTGTGGCCGCCCTGACCCGTCAGGATTAAACAGATGAACAAAGAAAATGTAAAACTGGCCATCGCGCCGATCGGCTGGACCAATGACGATATGCCGGAGCTGGGCAAAGAGAACACCTTTCAGCAGACGGTGAGCGAGATGGCACTGGCGGGCTTTACCGGCAGCGAAGTCGGCAGCAAATATCCGCGCGATCCGGCGGTTCTGAAGCCGATGCTCGACATCCGCGGCATCGAGATTTGCAACGCCTGGTTCAGCACCTTTTTCGCTAACGGCGACAAAGCGAAAACCATCGACGAATTCGTCAACCACATGAATTTTCTGCACGCCATGGGCGCACGCGTTATCGGCTGTTCCGAGCAGAGCAAAAGCATCCAGGGCACCACGCTGCCGGTGCTGGAGCAAAAGCCGATCTTCACCGACGAAGAGTGGCGCCTGACGGCCGAAGGCTACAACGAACTGGCGGAGATTGCCGCGGCGAAAGGGATGCGCGTGACGCTGCACCATCATATGGGCACCGGCATTCAGACCGTGGAAGAGATCGACCGCTTTATGGCGCTGACCAATGACAATGTCGGGCTGCTCTACGATACCGGGCATATCTACTACTCCGAAGGCTCGCAGCAGGCGATGCTCGACGTGCTGCAGAAATATCTGCCGCGTATTTTTCACGTTCACCTGAAAGATGTCCGCGACGAGATTGTCGCCGAAGTACGCGACAACCACCTCTGCTTCCTCGACGGCGTGAAGAAAGGCACCTTTACCGTACCGGGCGACGGCGTTATCGACTTTAAGCCGGTGTTTAAGATACTGGAGGATTACGGCTATAAGGGCTGGATGGTGGTCGAAGCCGAGCAGGATCCGGCGCTGGCCAATCCCTTTGAATATGCGGTAAAAGCGCGCAAATATATTCGCGAGCACGCCGGGCTGTAACGTCGTTCACCGGCCCCTCCTGCACGCTTCACTGCCGTGCAGGAGGGGCCGTTCTGCTTTTTCGCCTGCTTTTCACCGCTATTCCCACCCCATTCCCTGCATTATGTGAGGTAATTCATAAACCGATGAAATAAACCCCGCGGTGGGCGCAAACAAATGAAATTTTCCATCCATCTGGTACTATAGCGCTCATTATCCAGCCATTTTTCCTTTTTTGACGGGCCGAAGTAATGACTAATAACCCTACTCAACTCTCCCTGTTACAGGATGATATTCGTCGCCGCTACGAAACGCTGAGCAAGCGCCTGAAGCAGGTGGCTCGTTATATTCTCGACAACAGCAACAGCATCGCCTTTGATACGGTGGCCTCTATCGCCGCGCAGGCTGACGTGCCGCCGTCGACGCTGATTCGCTTTGCCAATGCGTTCGGCTTCAGCGGCTTCAACGAAATGAAACAGGTTTTTCGTCAGCACCTGATGGAAGAGACGGTCAACTATACCGAGCGCGCGCGCCTGTTCCGCCAGACCGCCACCGATGACGCCGCCATCTCACCGGAAAGCCCGGCGGAGATCCTGAATGTCTTTACGATGGTCAATAGTCAGGCGCTGCAGCAGCTGGCGATGCAGGTCAATCCCGACCAGCTCAACAAAGCGGTACAGCTGCTGAACGAGGCGGAGAATATCTATGTTATCGGTCTGCGCCGCTCGTTTAGCGTCGCCTCCTATCTGGTTTACGCGCTGCGCCATCTCGAACGTCGCGCTTTCCTCATCGACGGCCTGGGCGGCATGTTCACCGAGCAGCTCAGCCTGGTGAACCCGAAAGATGTGGTTATCGCTATCAGCTACTCGCCGTACGCGCGCGAAGCGGTAGAACTGGTGGAGTTGGGCGCGAAGCGCGGCGCGCATCAGATTGCCATTACCGACAGCCAGGTCAGCCCGCTGGCGGCCTTCAGCGACGTTTGCTTTGTGGTGCGCGAAGCGCAGGTGGACGGGTTCCGTTCGCAGGTCGCCTCGCTCTGCCTGGCGCAGACGCTGGCGGTGTCGCTGGCGTTGAATAACGTCAGTGCTTAAATCCGATACTTAGCATGAAAAAAGGGCAACCCTGAGGTTGCCCTTTTTCATTTCTGTATCTCACCGCGGCTAGCCGCGCGGATAGCTGTCGCTGTTTACCCAGGCGTGATCTTTCTCCCAGGTAAATTTCCACAGCCGCACCGGGCCGGCCATGACGTTCAGATAGTAGTTGTTGTAGCCGGCAATGGTCGCCACCGGATGGTAGCCGCGCGGCACGGTCACGACGTCGCGGTTATAGGGCGCCATACACTCATCAAGCGAGCGGTCGTCAGTATAGACGCGCTGCATGGCGAAGCCCTGCTCTGGCTCGAAACGGTGATAGTAGGTCTCTTCCAGATAGGTTTCGTTTTCGCTGTTTTCTTCGTCGTGCTTGTGGCTCGGATAGGAGCTGGTATCACCTTCGTTGGTATAGACCTCAACCACCAGCAGGCTATCAGCCGGTTTGTCGTCGGGCAGAATGTTGTGCACCAGCCGCTGATTGCGCCCCTTGCCGCGCTGCTCGACACCCACATCCGCTGGCGCAATCAGGCGCGCCGGCAGATTGCCCTGGCCAGGGGCGTTGCAGACCGCCAGCTCCAGGTCGCTGTCGGCGACGATTTCCACCTCGTCATTATGCGGCACATATACCGAATAAGGCGGCACGCGCTCGAACGGCGACATCCGCTTGCCGATGCCGGGAAAGTCAGCATGGCGCGTTTTCACCGAGGCGAGTCCCGCGACCAGCACCAGGCACAGCTCTTTATCGCCGCTGCTCAGGCGCAGCGTGTCGCCTTTCTTCAACAGATAGGCGTCAAAACCGACATAGCGCCATCCCGCGCTTTCCGGGGTGACGTGCTGGATGCGGCCGCTGGCGTCCGGCTGCTGCGCTTTTGCAAGAAAAGACATCCCACTCTCCTTTTTCAATCTGCAAACAAGCCGCTACAGGCGCGTCTCTGCAGGCCTGTAGCGGTAATGATGGCGTGATGGATTTAGCTCAGGGTCGGCATGCTGAATTCCGAGACCGTCTGCTGACCGCTCGGCCAGCGCGCCGTGGCGGTTTTCATGCGGGTATAGAAGCGCACGCCGTCCGGCCCGTGCACGTTGAGCGCGCCAAACACCGAACGCTTCCAGCCGCCAAAGCTGTGGAACGCCATCGGCACCGGTACCGGTACGTTGACGCCGACCATGCCCGCTTCCACATCCTGCACAAACTCGCGCGCGGTATTGCCGTTGCTGGTGAAGATGGCGCTGCCGTTGCCGAACTCATGGCTGTTGACCAGCTGCAGCGCGCTGGCATAGTCCGGCGCGCGCATAATGCTCAGCACCGGCCCGAAAATCTCTTCGCGCCAGATCGTCATCTCCGGCGTCACGTTGTCGAACAGCGTGCCACCAATGTAGTAACCTTCCGCATGACCCGGCACCTGGAAGTTGCGGCCGTCGACCACCAGCTTCGCCCCCTCCTGCTCGCCCTTGTCGATATAGCCCAGCACCTTTTTCTGGTGCGCAGCGGAGACGACCGGCCCCATCTCATTCTCTTCCGCGCCCTGCTTGATGCCAGGCCCGACGCGCAGCGCGTTAATCAGCGGCGTCAGGCGCGCAATCAGTTTGTCGGCGGTGTCGTCGCCGACCGCGACCACCACCGGCAGCGCCATGCAGCGCTCGCCGGCCGAGCCGAATGCGCCGCCCATAATGGCGTTGACCGTCGCATCGAGATCGGCATCCGGCATAACGATGGCGTGGTTTTTCGCCGCGCCGAACGCCTGCACGCGCTTGCCGTGGGCGCTGGCGGTTTTGTAGATATGCTCGGCGACGCCGGACGAGCCGACGAAGCTTACCGCCGCAATGCGCGGATCTTTATAAAGCTGCTCAGCATCTTCGTTAGAGGAGTGCACCACGTTGAAGACGCCGTCCGGCAGACCCGCCTCTTTTAGCAGCTCGGCCATGCGCACCGCCGCCGACGGATCGAGCGCCGGTGGCTTAAGCACGAAAGTGTTGCCGCAGGCGAGCGCGATAGGGAACATCCACAGCGGCACCATCGCCGGGAAGTTAAACGGCGTAATGCCCGCTACCACGCCCACCGGCTGCATCAGCGAATAGCTGTCGACGCCGGTGCCGACGTTAGCGGAGTATTCACCTTTAATCAGATGCGGAATGCCGCAGGCGAACTCCACGACTTCCAGCCCGCGCGTCAGCTCACCCTGCGCGTCCGACCAGACTTTGCCGTGTTCGGAGACAATCAGTTCAGCCAGTTCGTCGCGATGCTGCTCCATCAGCGCCTTGAAGTTAAACAGGACGCGGGCACGGCGCAGCGGCGAGGTTTTCGACCAGGCGGGAAAGGCTTCGTGCGCGATTTTAATCGCTTCGGCGACTTCCGCGCCGGTGCTCTGGGTAAGCTCGCGCGCCACTTTTCCGGTCGCCGGGTCATAGACAGGGATGGTTTCGTTGCTGGCGCTGTAGGTAATCTGACCGCCAATGAAGTTTCCTGTGATGTTCATTTCATAGCCTCTTAAGAAGTGTGAGTTCCCTGCAGAGCCTCAGCGTGACGCCACGCTGTCTGATCAGGCAACACCGAAAGCATGCTATGAAGCTATTACAGTGAAATAAATTTTTCAAATGAAAGTTTTTGAAAAATTCCCTTTTAGCGGCATGGATCGCATTTTTCCTGATGGCATAAAAAACCGCGCGCTGTAAGGGCGCAGAGTGCGTGTTGCCAGGCGGTTCAGGCACAATTTCCTGTTAACCGGAAGGGGCAAAAACGGCTCGGCAGGGACGGAAAATGAAATTATTGAGAGGCAGATCTCAACCTTTGCATTCCATAATTCACTATTTATGAAATAAATGTTTTCTTTGCCGTCAGCTTATTCCCTTATCTCTTGCATCGCCACAGGAGCCGCAGCATGGCCATCGATCCGACCCGTTTCTGTATTAACCGTAAAATTGCGCCGAACCTTTCTTTAGAAGCCTTTTTCCAGCTCGTTCAGCGCCTGGGCCTGAACAAGGTGGAACTGCGTAACGACATGCCGAGCGGAAAGGTGTGCGACGACCTGACCTATGAGCAAACCCGCGACCTGATCGCGAAATACAACATTGAGGTAGTGACGATCAACGCCCTCTACCCCTTCAACCGCGTGGATGAGGCGCTACTGGCGAAAGCGGACGCGCTGCTGCGTGACGCCCAGGCGATTGGTGCCCGCGCACTGGTCATGTGCCCGCTGAACGAAGGCGTCGAGATTACGCCGGAAGAGACGCTGACAGCGCTGCGCACGCTGGCGCCGCGCTTTGCGCAGCATGGCGTTCAGGGCCTGGTCGAGCCGCTGGGCTTTCCGGTCAGTTCGCTGCGCTCGGCGGTACAGGCACAGCAGCTGATCCGTGACGCGCAGGCGCCGTTTAAGCTGGTCATCGACACCTTCCACCACCATCTGTATGAGCATGCCGAGCAGGAGTTCCCTGCGGAGATCGACGTTGAGATGATTGGCCTGGTGCACCTTTCCGGCGTGGAAGACAGGCGCGCCACCGCAGAACTTACCGATGAAGAGCGCATTATGCTGAGCGACCGTGACGTGCTGAACAGCGTGGCGCAGGTGAAACGTCTGGAGATGCTCGGTTATAAAGGCGTCTACGCTTTTGAGCCCTTCTCATCCGAGCTTAACGGCTGGAGCCCTGCTGAGATTGAGCGCCAGATCCGCCACAGCATCTCGCTGCTTCAGGCCTGACTATCACGCGGCGGGCTCTTCGTCCGCCGCGTTGCCCTACCCTTATCTGTGTCTTGCGACACGTTTTTGGCCTCGGTCGGAGGCCGCTTTTTTAACCTTCCTTCGCCTCTTCCGACGCCATCGGCAGCCGACGCGCCAGCCGCAGCGTGCAGAACAGCCCCAGACAGACCAGCAGCGCCGTCAGCAGATAGACCAGCGGCACGCCCGCAAAGCTCATGATAAAGCCCGCGATCGGGCCGGTAATCCCCAGTGCTAAATCCATAAAGGCGGTGTAGGTCGCCAGTGCGCTGCCCTGGTTCGCCTGCGGCACCGCTTTTACCGCCACTACGCCAAGCGCCGGAAAGATCAGCGAAAAACCGGCGCCGGTTAGCAGCGCGCCGGTTTTCGCCATCCAGGGATCAACCGCGCCCGCCACCAGAAACAATCCGACCGCCTCGACCGCCAGACAGGCGGCCGCGACGCGCAGCCCGCCGAAGCGGTTAATCGCGTTGGGAAAGAGCAGCCGCGCGCCGACAAAGGCGGCGCTAAACAGCGTCAGTGCGAAGGCCGCGCCGTCCCAGCCTTTCGCCTGATAGAAGAGCGTAATAAAGGTGGCGATAACGCCGAAGCCCGCCGATCCCATCGCCAGAATCAGACCGAAGCCGTAAATCTTGCCGAGCACGTCGCGAAACGGCAGCGGCCGCGCGCGGCTGCCCTTTACCGCCGGACGCGGCAGCGCCAGCGCGATCGCCAGCGCGCAGATGGCGATAATGACCACGGAGAGCAGCAGCAGCCCACCCTCCCGATAGATCATGACGCCCAGCGGCGCGCCCAGCGCCATCGCGCCATAGGTACAGATGCCGTTCCACGAGATGACGCGACCAATATGCAGCGAGCCGACCCGCGCCACGCCCCATAGCGAGGTGCCGGTACCGGTAAAACTCTGGCCGACGCCGAGGATCACGCGTCCTGTGCAGAGCAGTATCAGGCTGGCGACAGGCGAAGCGGCCAGCCAGGTCGCCAGCAGGTAGCAGAGACCGCTGAGCAGCACGCCCACCAGCCCCAGCACCACAATGCGCTTCGGCCCCCAGATATCGGCGTAGCGCCCGGCATGAGGACGGCTCAGCAGCGTTGCCACATATTGCAGGCTGATGACGACGCCCGCCCAAAAGGCGCTGTAGCCGAGCTGGTCATGCACCAGGCCCGGCAGCACCGCCAGCTGCAGGCCAATAGTGAGATAGCTGGCGAAGTTATAGATCACAATGGAGATAATCAGCAGGGTTAAGCCGATCCCCTTATGAGCGGGTTCCGCTGCAGGTTGGTCTGGCATGACAAAGTGCGCTCGTGGTTGACTGAATTTACTCTACAGCTTGCCACCATAAGGAGAATATTTCGAGCCGCCGCCGCATCCGGGAGGCAGGTTTAGTCATCGGCTGTCATTGATGCTCCTGAGTTTTCAGCTGCGCGTCACCGCTCTTACGCGGAGATCATCAACATCGGCGGGCTTGCCGCCGTCAGAGAAGCGATCGGTAACGACATCCTGACCACGGTAAAAAAGTCTGATTATCGCTGCGCTTTTATTGAAGAATCAGGCGTTTAATTACCATTCAGCTACACTACTCTCTGCGGTCTGGCTTTACGGGAGAGGGAATGAGCGAACCACTGCAGGAAAAAATAGGGCAAAATATTCTGACTAAGCTGGCTATGCTGGTGATTATTCTCGCCGGGATCCGTGCTGCCTCCGATATTATGGTGCCCTTCTTACTGGCTGCTTTTTTTGCCATCGTGCTCAATCCTATCGTCACCTTCCTGATGCGGCGTGGCTGGCGACGCGGGTTAGCGATCACGGTGGTCATCACGGTGATATTTATCGTCATTTTGCTGCTGGTGGCGGTGCTGGCCAGTTCGGTCAGCGAATTCTCCGATCTCTATCCGCAGCTGCGCGCCACGCTGGAGCAGAAGATGAGCGTGGTGCAGCACCTGGCGTCAGGCATCGGCATTCACGTTTCCACCACTACGCTGGTGCAGCGCTTCGATCCCAATATGCTGATGTCGTTCGCCACCGTCGCGCTGACGCAGTTCTCCGGCATGATGAGTAATTTCGTGCTGCTCATTCTGACCGTGGTCTTTATGCTGTTCGAAGTGCATCACCTGCCCTACAAGATGCGTAACGCGTTGACCAATCCGCAGATCCGCATTGCCGGGCTGCACCGGGCGCTGAAAGGCGTAACGCATTATCTGGCGCTAAAGACCCTGATCAGCCTGATTACCGGTGTGTCGGTATGGGGCTGCCTGTTTCTGCTTGATATTAAATTCGCGCTGCTGTGGGGCGTAGTGGCGTTTATTCTTAACTACATTCCCAATATCGGCCCGATCATCGCAGGCATCCCGCCGGTGCTGCAGGCGCTACTGCTCAACAGCCCCTACGACGCAATGCTGGTGGCGGCGCTGTTTACCGCGATTCATATGGTGTTCGGCAATATGCTGGAGCCGCGCGTGATGGGGCGCGGCCTGGGGCTCTCGACGCTGGTGGTGTTCCTGTCGCTGATTTTCTGGGGCTGGCTGCTTGGTCCGGTCGGCATGCTGCTCTCGGTGCCGTTGACCAGCATCACGAAAATCCTGATGGAGACCACGCCGGGCGGCAGCCGACTGGCGATTATGCTCGGCGCCGGCCGTCCTAAACGACATAAAATCTAGCCCAGCAGACGCCGCTTCACCTGCGCCAGATGGCTCTCCATCGCGGCGCGCGCGGCGGCGGCGTCGCCTGCGTGGATAGCCGCGGCGATCTGCTGATGGTCGCGGTTCATCTCATCGGTAAAGGCGTTATCGGCAAAATGACGCTCCAGCCGCCGGAAGCGCGCGCTGTCGCGCTTGTTCCAGAGAAACTCCATCATCTCACGCAGCACCTCATTGCCGCTCATTTCACTGATCAGCAGATGAAAGCCCTTGTCCTGCTCGAGAAAGTCCGCGTCGTTGGCGCGGTAGCGCAGCAGCGTATCGGCCAGCGCGCGCAGCTGTTCGCGCTGCGTCGGGGTGCCATTGCGCGCCGCCATCTCCGCCAGCATCCCCTCGAAAGCGAGACGCGCCTGCAACAGATCGTCCAGGCTGTAATCTGCCTCCGCTGCGGGCGTGCTGGCGGACGGCAGCGGCTGCATCGCGAAGACGCCGTTGCCGGTGCGAATATCTACCCAGCCGGTCATCTCCAGCGCAATCAGCGCCTCGCGCACTGAGGAGCGGCTGACCCCCAGCTGCTTTGCCAGCTCGCGCTCCGGCGGCAGCGCCGCGCCTGGGGCAAACTCGCCGCGTTGAATGCTTTCCATAATCGCACTGGCGATCTGGCGATAGAGACGTTCTGTTTTTAGCACAGGCAGCGCCATGTTTTTTCTCCTGTCAGCAGCGGTGCAGCGTAGCACAGGCCGCGCCCCCTTTCCGACAGACGCAATTCACTGCGCTGCGATCGCGATCACGGCCTTTCGCGTCAGGCTAGCATACTCTTGGCCCAGCGGCCTGACCACTGGGCCAAATTTGCGGCTAAGGAGTAAAAATGGAACATACATGGCGCTGGTATGGCCCCAACGATCCGGTTTCGTTAGACGACGCGCGGCAGGCGGGCGCGACCGGCATTGTGACCGCGTTGCACCATATCCCCAACGGCGATGTCTGGCCGGTGGAGGAGATTAAAGCGCGTCAGGCGCTGCTGGCGGAAAAAAATCTGGTCTGGTCGGTGGTTGAAAGCATTCCGGTGCACGAGGCGATCAAGACGCAGCGCGGCGACTATCAGCGCTATATCGCCAACTATCAGCAGTCGATACGCAACCTGGCGGCCTGCGGCGTCGAGACGGTGTGCTACAACTTTATGCCGGTGCTCGACTGGACGCGCACCGATCTCGCCTGGACGCTGCCGGACGGCGCCAAAGCGCTGCGCTTCGACGCTGACGCCTTCGCCGCCTTCGAGCTGCATATTTTGCAGCGCCCCGGCGCACAGCAGGATTATTCAGCGGCGGAGCAAGAGACGGCCGCACGCTGCTTCGCCGCCATGAGCGATGAGGATAAGGCGCTGCTGACGCGCAATATTATCGCCGGCCTGCCAGGCGCGGAAGAGGGTTACACGCTGGATCAGTTCCGCGCGCAGCTGGCGCAGTACGACGGCATTGATAAAGCGACGCTGCGCGAACATATGGCGCTCTTCCTGCGCGCCATCGTGCCGGTCGCCGAAGAGGTCGGTATTAAGCTGGCGGTGCACCCGGACGATCCGCCACGCCCGATTCTCGGCCTGCCGCGTATTATCTCCACGGAGGAGGATATGCAGTGGCTGAAAGAGACGGTAGACAGCCTGCACAACGGCTTCTGCTTCTGCACCGGCTCTTACGGCGTGCGTGCCGATAATAACCTGACGCAGATGGCGGCGCGGTTCGCAGACCGCATCAACTTTATCCATCTGCGCGCCACGCAGCGCGAAGCCAACCCCAACAGCTTCCACGAGGCGGCCCATCTGGCGGGTGATGTCGATATGGTGGGCGTGATCAGGGTAATTCTGGCGGAAGAGCAGCGCCGCCGCCGCGCGGGCGAGAAACATGCGATCCCGATGCGTCCCGATCATGGCCATCAGATGCTCGACGACCTGCACAAGCGCACCAATCCAGGCTATTCGGCGATAGGTCGCCTGAAAGGACTGGCGGAGCTGCGCGGCGTCGAGCTGGCGCTGCGCCAGACGCTGTTCAACGATTAATATCGGCAACACAGGGCATGGGCGACACCACGCCGCCTTTTGCCCTGTTACTGCGGAAACAGGCTCCGGTCGGTAATCGCCGCCACATCCACCTTATTCGGCAGAATTTTCAGCTCGCTGAAGAGATCCGACACCTTCTGCACTTTTTCGATATCTTCAGGCGTGACGCCGCGAATGCCGTGAGAAATACGCGCGGTGATCTTCTCCGCGTCGGCCGGCGGCAGACGCGTCAGCTGCGCATATACCTGGTTGTACTCCTCTTTATGGGCCAGCGCCCAGGCACGCGCTTTCGCCAGCCGCTGGGCGAAATCGGCGATCGCCGCACGCTTGCCGGGATCCTCCAGCGACTGCTGGGTGGCGGTCACGAACGACAGCGCGGTGGTCAGCCCTTTGCCGTCGCGCAGCAGCCGCGCGCCGTGCTGTTCAGCAATGCCGAGATAGGGATCGAAGGTCGCCCAGGCGCCAATCTGCCCGGAATTAAAGGCGGCGCTGGCGTCGGTCGGCAGCACAAAGCGTATCGGCACGCTGTCGCGCGGCACCTCTGCTTCGCCCAGCGCCGCATAGAGCAGATGCTGCGAGATGCTGCCGCGCGCCGAGGAGACCACGACCTCCTTGCCTGCCAGATCCTTTACGCTACGCACTGGCGAATCAGCGGGCACGATCAGTCCATTCGACCCGGCGTCGCCGACGTTGGTGGCGATGATTTTCAGCGGCACGCCGCCGGATGCCGCCATCAGCACCGGCAGATCGCCTGCGTAGGAGGTATCAACCGCGCCGGCGCGCTGCGCTTCGAACAGCGGCGCTGCGCCCTGAAAGTTAGCCCAGCGATAGCGCCAGGGTGCATCCTTCAGCACGCCAGAGGCCTCCACCAGCGAACGCAGATTACGCGCCTGGTCGCCCAGCACCAGCGTGACCTCGCTGAGATCGGGCGCCGCCTGCGCCATGGCGCTGGCGCTCAGCAGCAGCGCCGCCGCAAAGGCTTTAAGTCTGTTCATGGCGGCTCCTTACAGGGCGTTGCGGCTAAGCTGACGAATATAGGCATCCCAGTGCAGCTGATACTTTTTGTTGCGGATGCTGCTGTCAAACGCCTGCGCCGCCTTTTCCGACACCGCGTCCGGCAGAATAATCAGCTCCGCGCCGCCCGACTGCGCGGCCAGCTGCGCCTGGCAGGCGCGTTCGAGATAATAGAGGTTATAGAACGCTTCTTCGATGCTGCCGCCAGCGGTCAGCAGACCGTGGTTGCGCAGAATCAGCGCGTTAAGGCTGCCGAGATCGTTGACGATGCGCTGCTGCTCGTCGAGATCGAGCGCGATCCCCTCGTAGTCGTGGTAGCCGACGCGCCTGTGAAAACGGGTGCTGTGCTGCGAAATCATCAGCAGGCCGCCCTTTTGCGCCGACACGCCGATGCCCGCCGCCGTGTGGGTATGCAGCACCGCATGCGCATCCGGTCGGGCGCGATGAATGGCGCTGTGGATCACAAAGCCGGCTGGGTTGATCCCGAGCCCGGTAGGATCGTCAATGATATTGCCGTCGATGTCGATCTTCACCAGCGTTTCCGGCTGGATCTCGTCAAACGTCTGGCCGTAGGCGTTAATCAGGAAGTGCGGCCGATCGCCCGGCACGCGCAGCGAAAAGTGGGTGTAGATATGGTCGGTCCAGCGCAGCTTCGCCGCCAGATGATAGGCCTGCGCCAGCCTGACGCGCGCCTGCCATTCCGCGTCAGAAATACGCTGTTGAAGAGAAGAAGATGCCAAAGTTGCCGTACTCATAGACGCCTCTTTTATGCGGTTCAGTATGGCGTCACTGTTACACAGCGTTTTTGCCCCTAGGAAATGCCAAAAGCGGCATAACAAAGTCAATAAATGCAAAGTGCGGTCGATACTTGATCTGTATCACCTGCTCTCCTGAGCAAAACGCTACCCTGCACGGCCTGAGGGCGTGTTATGCTGCGTTGATTACATTCGCACCTCCTCACCAGCCGCTTAACATTCAGAGGAATTCGCGGTGCAGCCGTTAAAACGAAAACGCGACTACGCAAGAATAGTAATTATTTTGTCCGGGGTGCTGCCCTTGCTGCTCGGCATCCTGTTCACGGCTATCGACGCGCGGCACACCGTCCAGCAGCAGCAGATTAACGCCGCCAATACCCTGCTCTCGCAGGCGGAAAAAATGAGCGACAGCGCCTGGGATATGATCACCTGGCTACGCCGCTTTCATTATCAACCCTGCAGCCAGTTCGAAGATGAACTGCAGCGCGCCGGCAACCTCAACGCCTATTTCCGGGCTATCGGCAAGCTGGAAGGGGTGAAAATCACCTGCTCCTCAGCCTACGGCATGAACCCCGGCTCGTTAAGCGACATGATGCTGCGTGCGCCGCCGGTGACCGGCAAAGCCTGGTGGAGCCTCTCTCTTACCGGCACGGCAGGCGTCCCGCAGCGTCCGGCGGTGATTTTCGTGCGGCAGCTGGCAGATTCCGAGGGTTTCTGGGCAATTATTGACGGCCAGTACCTGATGGACTTTATGAGCGCTATCGGCAAAACGCGCGGCTATCGGTTAAGCATGCGCTTTAGCGATGGCGCGCCAATTACCATCGGCCAGTCGACGCCGCCCCACGCCAGCCTGTTTAGCGCCCAGATTTATCACGCGCAGTCAATGCGCTATCCCATCAGCGTAACCGTTGAGACGCCCGGCGCAGAGATCATGCACGCCTGGCGCCAGGTGACCTTTATTTTCCTGCCGATGACGGCCATCCTTTCTATTCTGCTAATGGTGCTGACCGCCAACTGGCTGCAGCGTCGTATCTCCTGGCGCGATGAGATCCGCCGTGCCATTAATGCGCGCCGCTTTTCGGTCTGCTACCAGCCGGTTTATAAAAACGACACTGAGCGCTGTTCCGGTGCTGAAGCATTGCTGCGCTGGACGCTGCCGAACGGCGACGCGGTGCGGCCTGATATTTTTATCACCGCCGCCGAAGCGGAAGGCATGATTGTGCCGCTGACGCGTCATCTGCTCGACCTGATCGCCGAAGATGTTCAGCAGTGGCAGGTCGAGCCAGGCTTTCATATCGGCATCAACGTGGCGGCCGAGCATCTGCAACACCCCGCCTTTGTGGAAGATATGCTTAACTTCGCCGATAAAATTAAGCGGACGTCGCTGCAAATCACCCTCGAACTGACCGAGCGCAGCCTGATTAAAGACGGCGAAGATGTGGCGAGAAAACTCGATCGTCTGCGCGCCGACGGGATGAAGGTGGCGATCGATGATTTCGGCACCGGGCACTGCTCGCTCAGCTATCTGCAAACCTTCTCGCTGGACTATCTGAAAATCGATCGCGGCTTTATCAACGCTATTGAATCGCTGTCGGGCGAAACGCCGGTGCTGGATGCCATTATCGCCCTCAGCCATAAGCTGAAGCTGGAGGTGCTGGGCGAAGGGGTGGAGACCAGAATGCAGTACCTCTACCTGCGCCAGCGCGGCGTGACCTTTATTCAGGGCTACTATTATGCTTTACCCCTGAATAACCGCGCGTTCATCGCCTGGCTCGCAGAGCATGCGCATCAGCCGATGCCCACAGAGGACGTTGACGATGCTCAACTGCACCCTTCTTGACGACTACCAGAACGTCGCCCTGTCGCTGGCCGACTGGACGTCACTGCAGCCCGCCGTGCAAACCCGATCGCTTCAACAGCCTGTCGCCGACGACGACGCGCTGATCGCCGCGCTGGCCGACAGCGATATTATCGTGGCGATGCGTGAGCGCACGCCGCTCACCGCCGCCCGTCTGGCGCGCCTGCCGCGGCTAAAGCTTATTGTGACCTCCGGCATGCGCAATGCCGCTATCGATCTGGAGGCCTGCCGCGCGCGCGGTATCGCGGTATGCGGCACAGAAAGCAGCAGCGCGCCGCCGCTGGAGTTGACCTGGGGTTTGCTGCTGGCGCTGGCGCGTCATATCGTACCCGAGAATCAGGCGCTGCGCAGCGGCGGCCCCTGGCAGCAACATCTCGGCATGGGGCTGGAAGGCAAAACCCTGGGGCTGATTGGCCTGGGCAAAATCGGCGGCGGTATGGCGAAAGTGGCGCAGGCGTTCGGCATGCGGGTGTGTGCCTGGAGCCAGAACCTTACCGCCGAGCGCGCGGCAGCGTGCGGCGCAACGCTGATGCCGTCGCTTGCGGCGCTGCTGGCGGCGAGCGACATTGTGTCGCTTCATCTGGTGTTAAGCGCGCGCACGCGTCATCTGCTCGACGCCGCCGCGCTGGCGCAGATGAAGCCAGGCGCGCTGCTGGTAAACACCGCGCGCGCGGGTCTGGTGGATCAGCAGGCGATGATCGCCGCCCTGCGCGCGGGCCAGCTGGCGGGCGCCGCGCTGGACGTGTTCGACGTCGAACCGCTACCTGCCGATCATCCGCTGCGGCAGCTGCCGAACGTACTGGCGACGCCCCATCTCGGCTATGTCGCCGACAGCAACTACCGGCGCTATTTCACCCAGGCGGTCGAGGATATCGCCGCCTGGCTGCAGCATCAGCCGCTGCGATCGCTGCTTTAGCGCGACCTTCTGGCGCAGAGGCCGAAGATTTAACCGAAGCGTGACGGCCATATCTCCTTCTCTTTGCGCTAAACGCCGCAAATTTTGCAAAAAACAGCGGCGCGAAGCCGCTTTTTACCGCCTTTTCAGGTGGCATTTCAATCTACTATCGTCGGCAAAAAAGGCCGCTACCAGACCAAACATGACAAATATCATCGAAAAACGGTATACTCTGCCACTAGTCGCAATAATTTCAACACTAATTATTGCGCATAGTAGCCAGTGGAAAATTCTGCCGAACGGCTATGCTTAAATTTTCTCAATGCCGCGGACTGTCTCGTTCCACCGGTTCGCGACCTTGAGGACTTTCATGTGCTATTACAGGGTAACTCTATGAAACTACGTAGGAAGCGTGTCAAACCTATTGGGCTGGATGACGTCACGATTATCGATGACACCCGTTTGCGCAAAGCCATTACCGCTGCGTCGCTGGGCAACGCGATGGAATGGTTCGATTTTGGCGTATATGGCTTTGTCGCCTATGCGCTGGGTAAGGTCTTTTTCCCGGATGCCTCGCCAGGCGTACAGATGATCGCCGCTCTCGGTACCTTCTCTGTTCCCTTCCTGATTCGTCCGCTGGGCGGCCTCTTTTTCGGTATGCTGGGCGATAAATACGGTCGCCAGAAGATTCTCTCTATCACCATTGTGATTATGTCGATCAGTACCTTCTGTATCGGCCTCATCCCTTCCTACGCCTCGATTGGCATCTGGGCGCCGATTCTGCTGCTGCTCGCCAAGATGGCGCAGGGCTTCTCGGTGGGCGGCGAATATACCGGCGCCTCAATCTTCGTTGCCGAATATTCGCCCGACCGCAAGCGCGGCTTTATGGGCAGCTGGCTCGACTTCGGCTCTATCGCCGGCTTCGTGCTCGGCGCAGGCATCGTAGTGCTGATCTCGGCGATTATCGGCGAAGCGAAGTTTATGGAATGGGGCTGGCGCCTGCCGTTCTTCCTCGCGCTGCCGCTCGGCATTATTGGTCTTTATCTGCGCCACGCGCTGGAAGAGACGCCAGCCTTCCAGCAGCACGTTGACAAGCTGGAGCAAGGCGACCGTGAAGGTCTGCGCGACGGCCCGAAAGTGTCATTTAAAGAGATCGCCACTAAGCACTGGAAAAGCCTGCTTGCCTGTATCGGCCTGGTGATCGCTACCAACGTCACCTACTACATGCTGCTGACCTACATGCCGAGCTATCTGTCGCATAACCTGCACTACTCGGAAGATCACGGCGTGCTGATCATTATCGCGATTATGCTCGGCATGCTGTTTGTGCAGCCGGTAATGGGGATGCTCAGCGACCGTTTCGGCCGTCGCCCGTTTGTTATTATCGGCAGCATCGCCCTGCTTATCTTCGCCATCCCGGCCTTTATGCTGATTAACAGCGGCGTGCTGGGACTGATTTTTGCCGGTCTGCTGCTGATGGCGGTCATCCTGAATGCCTTTACCGGCGTGATGGCGTCGTCGCTGCCAGCCATGTTCCCGACGCATATTCGCTACAGCGCGCTGGCAAGCGCCTTTAACATCTCGGTGCTGATAGCCGGTCTGACCCCGACCCTCGCCGCCTGGCTGGTGGAAACCACCAATAATCTCTATATGCCAGCCTATTACCTGATGGTGGTGGCAGTGATCGGTTTGATTACCGGCATCTATATGAAAGAGACGGCGAACAAACCGCTGCGCGGCGCGACGCCTGCGGCATCTGACCTCGACGAGGCGCGTGAAATCCTGCAGGAGCACCACGACAACATCGAGCAGAAGATCGAAGATATCGACGAGGAGATCGCTCGTCTTGAGGCGAAGCGTAAGAATCTGGTGCAGCAGCACCCCGACATCAACGAGTAATCCGTTTAAAGCCCGCCGCCCGGCGGGCTTTTTTTTACGCCGCACACAATCTTCATACTCGCGCGTTAAAAGGAGTAGACTAACGCTACTTTTTTCACCTGCGTAAGAATGAATATGTCTGACTTTTCTCTGATCCAGCGTCCAAGAAGGCTGCGCTCCAGCCCGGCGATGCGTGAACTCTTCCAGGAAACCTCCCTCAGCCTGAACGATCTGGCGCTGCCGATTTTCGTTGAGGAAGGCGTTGACGACTATAAAGCGATTGAAGCGATGCCGGGCGTGATGCGCATTCCGGAAAAGCGTCTCGCCTATGAAATCGAGCGCATCGCCAAAGCGGGTATCCGCTCGGTGATGACCTTCGGCATCTCACACCACACCGACGCCACCGGCAGCGATGCCTGGAATGAAAACGGCCTGGTGGCGCGCATGTCGCGCATCTGCAAAGAGACGGTGCCGGAAATGATCGTTATGTCCGATACCTGCTTCTGCGAATATACCAGCCACGGCCACTGCGGCGTGCTGTGCGATCGCGGCGTCGATAACGATGCGACCCTGATCAATCTCGGCAAGCAGGCGGTGGTTGCGGCGGCGGCGGGTGCTGACTTTATCGCGCCGTCGGCGGCGATGGATGGTCAGGTCAAGGCGATCCGCCAGGCGCTGGACGCGGCGGGCTTTACTCAGACCGCCATCATGTCCTACTCCACCAAGTTCGCCTCCTCCTTCTACGGCCCGTTCCGCGAAGCAGCCGGCACCGCCCTGAAAGGCGACCGCAAAACCTATCAAATGAATCCGATGAACCGCCGCGAAGCGATTCGCGAGTCGCTGATCGACGCGGCCGAAGGCGCGGATTCGCTGATGGTGAAACCGGCTGGTGCCTACCTCGACGTGCTGCGCGAGATCCGCGACCGCACCGAGCTGCCGCTGGCGGCGTACCAGGTCAGCGGCGAATACGCCATGATCAAATTCGCCGCTCAGGCGGGCGCGATTGACGAGCGCAACGTCGTGCTGGAGAGCCTGGGTGCAATCAAGCGTGCCGGTGCCGACCTGATTTTCAGCTACTTCGCCCTCGACCTGGCAGAACAGAAAATCCTCTGATCGCCACAGCATCCTGCCGCCGCCACGGCGGCAGGAGAGCTTTTGGTCACTCAGCGTTAGCGCTGCGCTAACGCCTCAATCAATGTCTGATTAAATTTGGCCGGCGACTCCATCTGCGGCGCATGCCCCATGCCTGGGAACTCAATCAGGCGCGCGCCAGGAATGCGCTTCGCCGCTTCTTTGCCCAGCACCTCATAGTGCCCCAGCGTTGCCTTCACCTCTGGCGAGGCGATATCGCTGCCGATCGCGGTGGTATCGGCGGTGCCAATCATCAGGGTGGTCGGCACTTTCAGATCGCCAAATTCGTAAAATACCGGCTGGGTAAAAATCATGTCGTAGATCAGCGCCGAGTTCCACGCCACCTTCTTATGTCCAGGACCGGCGTTCAGGCCCGCCAGCATATCGACCCATTTGTCATACTCCGGCTTCCACTGGCCGCTGTAGTAGGTCTGCTGCTCATACTTTTTAATGCCCGCCGCGTCGAGCTTCAGCTCACGCTGATACCACTGATCGACGCTGCGCCAGGGCGCGCCTTTGGCTTTCCAGTCCTCCAGCCCAATCGGATTCACCAGCACCAGCTGCTGCGTCCCGGCGGGATACATTAGCGCATAGCGCGTGGCGAGCATGCCGCCGGTAGAGTGGCCGACGATCACCGCTTTCTTTATGCCGAGATGCGCCAGCAGCTGATGCGTGTTGTCTGCCAGCTGCTGGAAGCTGTACTGATAGTTTTCGGGTTTACTGGCGCTGCAAAAACCGATCTGATCCGGCGCGATGACGCGATAGCCTGCCTGGCTCAGGGCGCGTATGCTCTCTTCCCATGTTGCACCGCAGAAATTTTTGCCGTGCAGCAGCACTACGGTCTGGCCGTTAGCGTGACTTGTCGGTTTGACGTCCATATAGCCCATGCTGAGCGGCTGCTGCTGAGAAGAGAAGTTGAAGCGCTCAAGCGGGAATGGATAGCGAAAGCCTTCCAGCTGCTCGCCGTATAGCGGGGCGGCTACAGCGGGCGCAGCGCTAAACAGGGTTATCGAGGCGAATAAGGCAAGAAGCGGTTTTTTCAGGCCAGAGGTCGGATACATGCGATGATCTCCATATGAGCAAAAGAGCGGCAGTGTGACACGCGTTAAAGACGCTCGTATTGTTATGCGGTGTCATAAATGATTTTTGTAAAAGAAGCGTAGTGGGCGCTGCACCATTTTGCCCGCAGGCAAGACGCATAAAACAGGCCAGCCTCCAGCCAGTGTCGCAATCGTTATTGAGAAAATCTAAATATTCCCGGCAGCTCGCCAAAAATAAGTTACGTATATTTATTTCTTTTGTTTATTTTTCACAACTTAAAAACAACACACCTCTCTTTTTGATAAAAAACCCATATATCGCTCCTCTTGCAAAAAAATAAACATGCATTTTCTGATACTTCTTTACCCAAGCGGGGCATAGCGAAAGATTAAAATCCCTACACTATGCGCACGTGTTTGATGAGGTGGATTATGCGAGAGAAAAAATATAACGAAGAGGTCATTGATAGCGTTACCGAGTG
The DNA here is from genome assembly GCF_051025595.1 of Pantoea phyllosphaerae. NCBI lineage: Bacteria > Pseudomonadati > Pseudomonadota > Gammaproteobacteria > Enterobacterales > Erwiniaceae > Pantoea > Pantoea phyllosphaerae. Next base: position 107,523 of record NZ_JBPFDE010000006.1, on the reverse strand, counting down.
GATTAACAATCATCTCGATCAGCGGCTCAGTATTGATGATATTGCGGAAAAAGCGGGCTATTCAAAATGGTATTTACAAAAGCTTTTTGCCCGCTGCCGCAATGAGACGCTGGCGCGCTATATTCGTAAGCGAAAGCTGGCTGACTGCGTACACGCCTTAAAAAGCAGCCACACCCCGATAATTACGCTGGCGATGAAGTATCATTTCGAAAGCCAGCAGTCATTTACGCGATCCTTTAAGCAGGTAATGGGCTGTACGCCTTACGTCTGTCGTAAGCGTCAGCTCGATCCTGACATCCAGGCGCGGCTGGAAGGCCATATTAATCCCTGCGAGCTTTGTCGACAGGCGCAGCCCGCCGTCAACACCCACAAACGTTTTATCTCTTCGCGTCTGGATGTTCGCAATATCGACACCGGCGAGACCCGTAATGGCCTGCGTTGAATTTTGCCATTACCGCACGAAATAAAGGGTGGCTGCCGCGCCCTTTATTTCTCTACTCGTCGTCCGGCGTATAATATTGCACGCCAATCTTAATGCGTTCACGCCCGTTGGCGACGCGGTGACGATTGCTGTCGCGTAGCGAATAGATACAGCCGCAATACTCCTGCTGATAAAAACGCTCGCGCTTGCTGATTTCGATCATGCGCGCCGATCCGCCGCCCTTACGCCAGTTGAAATCCCAGTAGATCATATCGGGATAGCGATTTGCGGCGCGCGCGCCGCAGTCGTTGATCTGCTGCATGTTCTTCCAGCGCGAGATGCCAAGGGAACTGGTGATGACCGGGAAGCCATGTTCATGGGCATAGAGCGCGGTGCGTTCGAAACGCATGTCGAAACACATGGTGCAGCGTTCGCCGCGCTCCGGCTCCCACTCCATGCCTTTTGCGCGCTCAAACCAGTTATCGCGATCGTAATCCGCGTCGACAAAGGGCACGCCGAACTGCTCAGCGAAGCGGATATTCTCCTCTTTGCGCAGCTCGTACTCTTTCAGCGGATGGATATTGGGGTTGTAGAAGAAGATGGTGTAATCGATACCGGATGCCAGCATCGCCTCCATGACCTCGCCCGAACAGGGCGCGCAGCAGGAGTGCAACAGGACTTTGTTGTGGCCACCAGGCAGCGGCAGCGGCTTACGTTGAAGGGATTGCGACATATTACCTCCTTGTCAGACTATGCCGCGAGTGTAGTGTTTCGCCGATGCAGATGCAAAAAAGGCGCTTACGCGCCCTGATTTACCACTGCAAAAGCTGTCCAGCGTAGTCCACATAGTGATGACCACCGCGTCCGCGATAAGCCTCCAGCTGCTGCACCAGCCCTTCGCCGCTCTGCTCGACCGTGACCGGCGCGGAGTCACCGCCCATATCGGTTTTCACCCAGCCCGGATGCAGCGACAGCAGCGTCGCGTTATGCTGCTGAATCTGCGGCAGGAGGGCGCGGCTTAGCATATTGAGCGCCGATTTGCTGGCGGAGTAGATGGGCATCGCCGCCGTGTCGTTTTCGTTCAGGCTGCCGAGAATCGAGGTGGTGAAGCCGATGACGCCGTTCTGCTTCGCCAGCAGCGGCAGCAGCGCTTCCGCGCTGCGCACCGGCGCGATGGCGTTGGTCAAAAACAGCTGCGCCAGCTCTTCGTCGCTGCTCTGCAGCAGATTCTGATGCGACGGGCCGGAAATGCCGGCGTTGATCAGGATCGCATCGAAGGTTTCGTCTTTTAGCCGCTCCGCCAGCTGGCGCACCTCCTCCTGATGGGTCATATCCAGCGCGTGCCACTGGGCGTCCGCCTCCGGGGCGCTGCTGCGGAAGGTGGCCGTGACCTGCCAGCCCCTGGCCGCCAGCGCTCTGACCACCGCCAGACCGATACCGCGCGAGGCGCCGATAACTAATGCTTTGCCTGCCATATCCATTCCTCTCTGATTAAGTGACTTAAACAGCTTATAGCCGAATGCGCAATTAAGCGCGGCAAGCGCACGAGGTGTAAAAAAAGGCGGCCTGTTTCGCCGCCTTGCTGATTTAGTGCACTGCCATCTGCTCGGGGAGCTTCAGGAGCTTGCGCTTGCCTGCAACCTCGTCGGCCTTCACCGGCGTTGCGGCGTTGCCCCAGCTGTTGCGGATATAGGTCGATACCGCCGCAACCTGCTCGTCCGTCAGCTTCCAGGCGAAACTCGGCATCGCGCCGCTGGTCGGATTGCCCTGCGTGACCGCGCCGCGCCCACCCTGCAGCACCGTGGTGATGATGGAGGAGGCGTCGTCTGCCAGTAGCCCTGGGTTATTCGCCAGGCTGGCGGCCAGGTTCGGGATCCCTTTGCCGTCGCTGTTGTGGCAGGCGCTACAGTTGGCGCTATAGACATTCTCACCCATTTTCATCTGTGCGCTGTCGCGGGCCTGCGGTGCCGGCAGCCGCGTCGCAGAGGCGGGCTGCGCTTTCAAATAGGTCGCGATGGCGCGCAGATCGGCGTCGCTCAGATACTGCGTCGAGTTGGTGACCGCTTCCGCCATCGGGCCGGACGCCACGGCGACATGGTTACTGCCCAGCTTCAGATAGTCGACAATCTGTGCGTTGCTCCAGCGTCCGATGCCAACATCGCGATTCGACGTCAGGTCCGGCGCATGCCACTCACTGAGGTTGCTGCCCTGTAAATAGTCACCGGTATCGCCGCCGAGCAGGTTCTTCGGCGTATGGCAGGCGCCGCAGTGTTCCAGCCCCTCGACCAGATAGGCGCCGCGGTTAAACTCGGCGGACTTGCCTGGATCGCTTTCGAAGCCGCTGTTGCGGAAGAAAAGCAGATTCCAGCCCATCATCGCCAGACGGATGTTATAGGGAAAGCCCAGGTTGGTTTCCGGTACCTGATAATGCACCGGTTTTACCGAGCGCATATACATCCACAGGTCATGCATATCCTGATCGCTGACCTTCACGTAGGCGTTGTAGGGCATCGCCGGATAGAGATGCTCGCCCTCTTTGCCTTTACCGTGCCGCACCGCCCGGTAGAAGTCGCGTTCGGTCCAGTTGCCGATGCCCGTCTCTTTATCCGGCGTAATGTTGCTGGCGAAAATGCCGCCGAACGGCGTGCTGATTGAGTAGCCGCCCGCGAAGGCCTCTTTGCTGCCCGGCGCGGTATGGCACGCCACGCAGTCGCCTGCAATGGCGATATATTTGCCGCGCGCCACCGCAGCGGCATCCGCTGCCGCGGGCGGCTGGCTGGTCAGCGTCTGGTTATCCGCCACCTCATCGGCAGAGGTATCGCCGTTCTGCCACAGCAAACCGGCGGCGATAGCGCCTGCGATGACCACCGCGCCGCCTGCAAGGGTTCTCTTTTTCATATCACACCTTTACCAGTGGGCCGGGGTTTTTCAGGTAGCGATCGATAATCGCCTTCGCCGTCCAGAGGCTAAGCGCGCCGATGGTACCGGTTGGGTTGTAGCCTGCATTGTTAGGAAACGAGGAGGCGCCGAGCACAAACAGGTTGTGCATATCCCAGCTCTGCTGATAGCGGTTAAGGACGCTGGTTTTCGGATCGGTGCCCATCACCGCGCCGCCGATGGTGTGGTCGCTGGCGAAGTTGTAGGGCGAATATTTGCCTGCCGCCGAGTTGGTGCCGATAACGGTTTTCGCCCCCATCGCCTTCCCGATTTCGACGCTTTTCTCTTCGATAAACTTCGCCGAACGGCGGTCGTTTTCGTTGTAGTCAAACGTGACGCGCAGCAGCGGATTGCCGTTGTCGTCTTTGTATTCCGGGTCGAGATCGAGGTAGTAATCTTCGTGCGAGAAGCTGGTACCCTGGCCGAAAATAAAGGTGGCGTTCTGGAAAGCGTGGGTATACGCCTTTTTCCACGCCTTGCCCCAGCGCGGGGTGCCCGGCGGCAGTGCGTCAGCGTTGCCGATAGGACGCGCGCCGCGCGCCACCACCAGAATGCCGGCGCCACCGATAAAGTCTTTGTCGCTGTGGTCGAAGTTATCGCCATTCCAGTCATCAACCTGCTGCGAGAGCGCGCCTGCGCCGATAAACTGGTTAAGGTATTCATCTTCGAAAAACAGGCTGGCGCCGGAGACAGTCTGGAAGCTGTAAGCGCGTCCCACCGTGCCGGTTTTGGTTTCCGGATCGTAAGGCTGGCCGATTTTCGACAGCAGCAGCAGGCGCACGTTCTGCATCTGAAACGCCGACAGGATCACCATATCGGCAGGCTGCACCCACTCTTTTTTATTCTTGTCGATATAGGTGACGCCGGTGGCAGTTTTGCCGTCTTCGGCCTTATTTACGCGTACCACGGCGGAATCGGTCAGCACGGTAAAGTTTTCGCGCTGCATCAGCGCCGGGATCACGCAGGCGTTCGGGCTCGATTTGGAGAAGTTGCCGCAGCCGTAGTAGAGGCAGTAGCCGCAGTAGGTGCACGGCCCCATGCGCACGCCGAGCGGATTCACGTAGGCGCGCGATGTTTGTCCGGCGGGCACCATAAAAGGATGCTGGCCAAGGGATTTCGCCGCATCGCGGAACAGATCGGTCAGGCGCGTGCTCTCCAGCGGCGGCAGCGGATAGTCGCTGCTGCGGTTGCCTTCGAACGGGTTGCCGTCAGGCACGATTTCGCCGTTAAGCCTGCCCGCTTTACCGGAGACGCCAGCGATTTTCTCAAATCGATCGTAGAACGGTTCCAGCTCATCGTAGGTAACGCCCCAGTCCTGCAGGATCAGGCCTTTAGCTATCTTCTCTTTGCCGTAGCGCGCGACCGTCTGGGTATAAGGCTGCAGATCCCACGGCGTAAAGCGCCATGCCATGCCGGCCCAGTGCGTGCCGGAGCCGCCGACGTTATAGCCCAGCTCGTTCAGGTTCCATTCGCGCGTTGGCAGCGCAGTTTCCGAACGGTTGTTACGGAAGGTGGTGGTCTCTACCGCAGGCGGCAGCAGCATGCTGCGGCGGGTATCCCAGCGCAGTTCGTCGGTATCGACAGAGGGGGGGAAATCGGTGGCGGTTTCAAACCAGGGGCCGCGTTCGATAGCGACCACATTCAGGCCGGCGCGCGTCAGCTCTTCGGCAATCAACGAGCCGCACCAGCCCAGGCCGACGATTACGGCGTCAGCTTTCGGACGAATATTTTGCATGTGTTAACTCACTGCTCAGTCAGACTGAAGAGTCAAAGGGTGTTATCAATCAGGCTGGTCGGGATGATGTTGAGCTTCTTCCCTTTTTTGCCAATCAGGTCGCGGAAGTCATAGCGTGCACCAGGAAAACCAATCATTTTCCAGCTCGCCATCTCTTTGTTGCCGCCGTAAATAGGGTCGGACAAAAAGCCTTCGCGTACGTTCTGCAGCAGCAGCTCGAAGAGGACTTTGGTCTCTACCTCCGCGCCCAGATCGATCTGGTTCGCCTCCATACGGCGCAGCAGATCGTCCTGCTGGTCGCCACTTAGCGCAACAAAGGTTTTACCGAAGGTTTTGGACGTGTATGCATCAAGCGCGGCGAGACCCTGCCGGTAGCGCTGCGCGGGCGTCAGCGGCGACTGCGGTCCCTGCTCAGGGGTGCCTTTGACAAAGCGTCCCAGGCGATAGATCGCCACTGCGTTGCCGTAATCGCCCGCCAGCTGGCGATCGATAAAGGTGGCGCAGCCCGCCTCTTTGCCGCTGATGCTTAGCTCGTCAGCGGGAATAAAGCGTTCAGCGATAGCGCCAACGGTGTCGAATTCATGCTGCGTCAGATACTGCAGGCCGCCTTTACGCGGCACAGGCGGCGTACTGACTTTGCCGGGTTCCCAGGGTTGCCCGCCCTGCACGGTTTCCGCTTTTGCCACAGGCAGCGACGAGGCTACCCCCAGGGCGGCCACGGAAGTGAGAAACTCTCTGCGTTTCATATTTTCCCTGCCAAGAAATTGATCACATTAACTGCATTCATTTAATTAACGGAGAGGAAACCATACCAGGTAAACTATTTCGGGCATGGCAATCTCCTGCGCGCCTTTTATCCGGCGACAGCGTTATTTTTTTATTATGCGCTCTGCTCATCGGCGGAAAGCTTTGTTCCGTTCAGAGGCTGGTTGTTAATACAAAAAATCGCTATCAATCAATTAACAACAAAATAATCATAATTTTTTAACCTACTTTCGGAAAGCGCAGCGTTGATGTAAAGCCATCATCCGTCGGCATAAAACTATTTTTTTCAGTAAGTTAAACCGCACATTTCTGGCGGCGTTATCAACGTACATGCTGAAGGAGTGCTGAAATAACGCTCGTTACGTTAGATCGGCGTTTTATTCGCTGCATTTTTCGCCAGAATTAACATGCGTTAACTGCGACATAAAATTTCATTAAATCAGGCTAGCGCAACGGTTAGCACACTTATTAAAATAGCGATCCTGTTTAACAGACGCCAGCCGGTAAAACGGCGCCCGTGTAAAGTACGCAGCGGTAACGGCATGACAAATAACGTTATGCCTGGAGTAATAATGAAAAAACTCACCCTTGAGATGGTGGCAAAAATAGCGGGCGTCGGCATCGCAACCGTTGATCGGGTATTAAACGAACGCGGCGGTGTATCCCCGGAGACGACGCGCAAGGTATTAAAAGCGGCGCGCGATATTGGCCTTAAGCGATTACTGCCGGAGGAGTATCGTCATCCCTGGCAGGTAGAGGTGTTTCTCAGCAATAACGGCTCCTCGTTTTTCCAGCAGCTGGTGCGCTATTTTGGCGAGGCGGCGGGCGAACTGGGCTATCGGCGTATTACGCTGCACAAAACGCTGGTCGCGGAGTCACAGCCGGACAAGCTGGCGCAAAGCATTATCGCCCGCAGCAGCACCCGCGATGGCATCATCGTTTTCGGCCATGACTACCCGCCCATCTATCGCGCGCTGGCGCTGTGCCGCAGCCGCGGCGTGCCGGTTATCACCATCGTAACCGACCTGCCCGACGCGGATCGCCTCTGTCACGTCGGCATCGATCAATACCAGGCCGGTCGCACCGCGGGTTTGCTGATGAGCAAGATCGTACATCAGCCGGGCGATATTGTGATGGTGAGCGGCCGCTTCGATTACTGGGCGCACCGTCAGCGTATCGCGGGGTTTCGCGAGGTCATGATGCAGCGCGCGCCGCAGCGTCATCTGCGCGAAGTGCTGTTCGGCCTCGATCAGCGCGACACCATCCGCACGCTGCTGGACCAGAGTCTGTCGCAGTCGCAGCATGTAGCGGGCCTGTATAACACCGGGATGGGCAACAGCGAAGTGAGCGAAACGCTGCGCGCCCATCAGCTTCTTGGTCAGTGCGGCTATATTACCCACGAGCTTTATTCAATTACGCGTCAGCTGCTGCGTCATGATGAGCTGGACTTTGCGCTGGATCAGAACGCGCAGCAGCACGCGCGTCTGGCGATCGAGCTGCTGCTGCGTCATCTGGAGAGCGGCTATCAGCCCGATATCTATCAAGACGGCAACGTCGCCCTGCGGCTGTTTACGGCGGAGAATGTGGCGTAAAGGAGCCTTCAATCTCCATCGGCACGCCGTCGTGATGCGTCATCGCCAGCGAACTGGCGCTGGCCGGGTCAAATAGCGACAGACTCTCTATCTGGTCCACCATCAGCACTTTACGGAACGCCATGGCGTTTTTCGGTTCGGAAGTGAGCGTAATGCCGTGCTCGGCATACCAGCGGCTGTAGTTATGTTCAATCGACATGCTGAGCGTTTTGCTGTCGCGATAGCCGCTGAGCATAGGAATAATCACGATGTTCGCGGTGTTCTCATACTCAAAGGTGGCGGCATGCACCATACCGATATAGATGCGGCGCGACTTAAGCGTGATCCACGCCAGCTCGCCCTCTTGCATGCACTGGTAAAGCAGCTGCTCAACGCCGTTGGATTTAGAGAGCTGCTGATAGAGATCCTGCCGTCCGCTACTGTTAAGACGCGCACTTTCCGACCAGTTAGAGCGATACATGCAGAACAGCACCGCGAAGGCGAGCATCACCACGACCGGCGCCTGGATGCCAAGAAAGCTCCAGTTCATAAACTCCATCTGCCAGCGTAGATGCTCGCCGGGTATTATCTGCAGCGCATTGGCCAGACTGGAAACAAGCAGCAACAGCAGCCAGACGATAGCCGTCGCTAACATCCCTTGCAGTACGAAGATACAGCCGTAGAGCGCCACCAGGAAATAGACATCCCAGCCGATACTGCGCCGGACCTTGAACCGACTGGAGAGATCGCGGCTGGTGTACCAGTAGCCGCAGACCATAAGCACCATGAATATCGCCGTACCCATCTTAAACTCCTTTTAGCGTTTCGACGTGGCGGGCGAAATCCTCATGCACTTCCTCACTCAGCACGTTTACCGAAGCGTTGCCGTCCTCATCAATGATGATGCGCTCGCCGTCGGCGATGGATTCATTCAGATCCTGACGTGACATGCCTCTGATAAAGCTCTCGGGGCTGGAAAACAGGGAACGCATAAAGGTGAGCATTGGGGGCGGATCTCCTTTGTGGTAAATCAGAAGTATGAAATCGGGGCGGCAAACGCGCCAGGCGGATTAGTCTAAAAGTGTTGCGAGTCAGCTAATTAGCGAAGCGGCAGAAGGAGAGCAAGCCGGTAAAGTGATAGGAAATTTTATTTTTTATCCCAAGCCTGTTTATAGCAAGAAGCAATGTAAGGCGTAAGAAAACAGTCTTTTCGAAGAATATTACATTTATGAATGGATAGGATGCTCACCTTCAACCCATCAACCTTACATTTCCTATCCATTTGATTTAACAAGCAAAAGATAATTAAACACGTTAAGTATTGTTGACTACTATTGAATTGATTTAGAGGAAATTTAATAAATTACAAAGCGCATAATAAACATGACACTAATTCTGTTAATTCACTCTCATATAACATTTATCTTGTTCAAAAAAGTTAAAAATTCAATTCATTTTTTTCGTAAAAGCTGCGCCCTCGTAAAAAAATGTAACTTCAGCAAAAAAAAGATAACAAGAATTGTTAAAACTGAACAAAATCAAAATATTTTCATAAATTTGAAGCAATCATTTCTAAATCCCAACTGCTAGATTTTGACATAAAAAGGATAAAACCCCACAAAGAAAAAACACACAATATTAAATGCTAGCATTAGAATTGTTACAATATTAAATATGGGTAGCTATTTATAATCATGACTTAACACATAAAAATTAAAAGTCTTACGTAAGGTGACAGCCTTTATTTACTTAACTTGTTGTATTTTATTGAATTTAACAAAATCACACAGAATTGACAAACAGAAATAATTCAATTAAAAATAAGCAATAACGATTGCTGACTTACGGTGCGTCTTTTTTATGGATGATCACACTCTATTATGCGATTTTTAACTTACTTGGTGTTAACTGTATAAAAAAGAAAGTTCCTTTAAAAATCAAATGCACTCATCACAACAAATGGTGAATTATGGATATCATTGAAAATCTTAGCGCGCTTGCAAAAAAAATCAGGCAACAATCCTCTGTTATTAAAACAGAGGAAGCGACTAAAAGTGCTTTTGTTATGCCTTTCATAAATCAGGTACTGGGTTATGATGTTTTTGATCCGACAGAGGTTATACCCGAATTTGTTTGCGATGTAGGAACAAAAAAGGGCGAAAAAATTGATTATGCCATTTTAAAAAATGGAGACATCCAAATACTTATCGAATGTAAAAAAATAGGCGAGCCACTTAACATTAACCATGCATCGCAGCTATTTCGCTATTTCCACGTAACAAACGCGCGCATTTCTATTTTAACAAACGGTCAAACTTATAAATTTTTTACCGATCTTGACGCGCCAAATAAAATGGATGAAAAGCCGTTCCTTGAGTTAGATTTGCTGGATATTGATGAACATCTGGTACCAGAATTGGTAAAGCTAACTAAAAGCGCATTTGATGTTGAATCAATTGTTAATGCAGCAGGCGAACTAAAATATATCAGTCAAATAAAAAAACTCATATCAATACAGTTTAATAATCCTGAAGAAGAGTTCGTTCGACTTTTCGCATCGAAAGTTTATGAAGGAATGATGACTCAAAAGGTTAAAGAACTATTTTTAAACCTTACCAAGAAAGCGGCAACCCAGTGGTTAAACGATCAAGTAAATGAAAGACTTAAATCAGCGATAAGCGGCACATCCATTCAAAGCACAACTGACATTAACACCTCAAACCTACCGTCTGTAGAAGAGGATAAAGAAAGTACTTTAATTGTTACCACTGAAAAAGAGATTGAAGGATTTCATATTGTTAAAGCAATCATAAGGAAGATAATTGAGCCAGACCGAATTAACTACCGCGATACACAAAGCTATTTTGGAATTTTAGTTGACGATAATAATCGCAAACCTGTTTGTCGCCTTCACTTCAACCGAAGCCAGCTATACATAGGCATTTTCGATATCGATAAAAAAGAAACACGCCATCCCATAGCCAACCTTAATGATATCTATAATTTTACTGATTCGTTAAGAGCAACAGCAAAAAATTATGTTTAATCAAGTTTATCAAGGCCAAATATATTTTTGGCCTCCTTCATTCAAATCTTACAGCGCCTGCGCGCACGCCCAGGCTGAACTCCATGCCCACTGGAAGTTATAGCCGCCCAGCCAGCCGGTCACATCCACCACCTCGCCGATAAAATAGAGTCCCGGTACGTCGCGGGCTTCCATCGTCTTCGACGAGAGCAGCGTGGTATCAACGCCGCCCAGCGTCACCTCGGCGGTGCGATAGCCTTCTGTGCCGTTGGGCTGCACGCGCCACTGGTGCAGCGTCTGCGCCAGTTCGGCCTGCTGCTTGCCGTTAAGCTGCTTCAGCGTGACGTCCGGCACCTGCCCCAGCTCCTGCAACACCTCTACCAGCCGTTTCGGCAGCAGCTTCGCCAGGCTATTTTTCAGGCTCAGATTGGGATGCGCCTGGCGCTGCGCATTGATGAATTCTTCTATCGAGGTGGCGGGCGACAGGTTAACGGTAACCTGCTCGCCCGGCTGCCAGTAGCTGGAAATTTGCAGCACCGCCGGACCAGACAGGCCGCGGTGGGTGAAGAGCATCGCCTCTTTGAACAGGGTGCCGTCCTGCGCCTCAATGGTGGTATCGAGCGCCACGCCGGAGAGCGTCTGTAGCCGCTCCAGCAGCGGCTTATGCAGGGTAAAAGGCACCAGGGCGGCGCGGGTCGGATATACCTTTAGACCGAACTGCTCGGCAACCTTATAGCCGAACGGCGTGGCGCCCAGGCCCGGCATCGAGAGACCGCCGCTGGCGATCACCAGCTTTTCCGCCTGCACCGTCGCGCCGTTGAGCTGCAGCGTATAGCCCGACGCTTCGCGCGCCACGCTCAGCACTTCGCTGCGCAGGCGCAGCGTCACCTTGCCCTTTTCACACTCCGCCGTCAGCATATCGACAATCTGCGCCGCCGAGTCGTCGCAGAACAGCTGCCCCAGCGTCTTTTCGTGATACGCAATGTTATGACGGTTAACCAGATCGATAAAATCCCAATGGGTGTAGCGCGCCAGCGCGGACTTGCAGAAGTGGGGATTGTGCGACAGATAGGCGGTCGGATCGGTATACATATTGGTGAAGTTGCAGCGCCCGCCGCCTGACATCAGGATCTTGCGCCCGGGCTTTTTGCCGTTATCCAGCAACAGCACGCGTCGGCCTCGCTGCCCGGCCTGCGCCGCGCAAAACAGTCCCGCCGCGCCGGCACCGATAATAATAACGTCAAACTTTTCCACTGCCTTTGTCCCGCCTGTTTTCAGAGGCGCTGATTGTAGAGGTCTGCTCTGCATGACGCCAGCGTCAAAAAATTGTCGTAATTATGTCATAATGTAACCAGTTCATTTTACGGCACTTTTAGGCGAAACCGGGCAGCTTGATACATTCTCAAGTCAAAACAAGGCTATATTTTGCTTTCCCATACCCTGCGTTGTCGCAGATAATGCGCCGCGCTCATGTCCTCAAAATGGCGTAATCTGTATGCTACATTTGTTCGCTGGTCTTGACCTCAGTACCGGCCTGTTATTGGTTCTTGCCCTGCTGTTTGTATTGTTCTATGAAGCAATCAACGGCTTTCACGACACGGCCAACGCAGTTGCCACGGTGATCTATACCCGCGCAATGCGCGCGCAGCTTGCTGTGGTGATGGCGGGCGTATTTAACTTCCTTGGCGTTCTGCTGGGTGGCTTAAGCGTCGCTTACGCTATCGTGCATATGCTTCCTACCGACCTGCTATTAAATGTTGGCTCTGCGCACGGGCTGGCGATGGTCTTTTCCATGCTGCTGGCAGCGATTATCTGGAACCTCGGCACCTGGTATCTCGGTCTGCCGGCCTCCAGTTCGCACACGCTGATTGGCGCCATCATCGGCATCGGCCTGACCAATGCGCTGATGACCGGCACCTCGGTAATCGACGCGCTGAACATCCCTAAAGTCATCAATATCTTTCTGTCGCTGATTCTGTCGCCGATTGTCGGTCTGATCATCGCAGGCAGCCTGATTTTCCTGCTGCGTCGCTACTGGAGCAGCACCAAAAAGCGCGCACGCATCCATATGACGCCCGCTGACCGCGAAAAAATCGACGGCAAGAAAAAGCCGCCGTTCTGGACGCGTATCGCTCTGATCGTGTCGGCAATCGGCGTCAGCTACTCGCACGGCGCTAACGATGGTCAGAAAGGCATCGGCCTGATTATGCTGGTGCTGATTGGCGTCGCGCCGGCAGGTTTCGTGGTCAATATGAACGCCAGCGGCTACGACATCACGCGCACGCGCGACGCGGTCAATCACCTCGAACAATATTATCAGCAGCACAGCGAGGCGCTGACGCACATCGTTCAGATGGCGCCGCCTGCCCTGCCGACGCCGGAAGAGACGGCGTCCGGCCCGAAAGAGTTCCACTGCGACAGCGCCCGTGCGCTGCAGGCGGTGCAGCGCGCACAGGGCCTGCTGAATACCAATCTGCAAAGCTACGAGCAGCTTAGCGTCGAGCAGCGCAGTCAGATGCGTCGTCTGCTGCTGTGCATCGCCGATACCGCCGACAAGGCGGCCAAGCTGCCGGAAACCAGCGCCGACGATAAACGCTTCCTCGGCAAGCTGAAAACCGATCTGCTGGGCACCATCGAGTATGCGCCTGTATGGATCATCATGGCAGTCGCGCTGGCGCTGGGCATCGGCACCATGATCGGCTGGCGCCGCGTCGCCACCACCATCGGCGAGAAGATTGGTAAAAAAGGCATGACCTACGCGCAGGGTATGTCGGCGCAGGTTACCGCGGCGGTTTCCATCGGTATCGCCAGCTATACGGGCATGCCGGTTTCGACCACGCATATTCTGTCGTCGTCAGTCGCGGGTACCATGCTGGTAGACGGCGGCGGGCTACAGAGCCGCACCATCAAGAATATCGCCATGGCGTGGGTCTTTACGCTGCCGGTCTGTATTGTGCTGTCAGGCAGCCTCTACTGGCTGGCGCTGAAGCTGGTATAAGCCACGCACAAAAATCAAGGGCGACGCAGGTCGCCCTTTTTTATTGCTAGTGCCAGATCGCCAGACAAATCAGGCTGAGGATCACTAACCCGCACAAGGCGCTGGTTAAGATGAACTGACCGCGCACCCGCTCGCAGCGACGAATAAACTCCTCGTCATGATGGTCGAGATAACGTTTTGCCCAGATATAACGCACCAGCCGCACCTGCTTGCTCGGCTGACCGTGCGAGGTAAAAAAGCCAGCCCCGTCGACATACTGATAGAGTAAGGGATCGCAGCCTCGCAGCACCGCCAGCAGCGCGCGCAAAGAAGAAAAGTAGCGCGCCATATTCACAATACACACCACACAAAGAGCCCAGAAAAGCGCGATAGTGCTGATCATATTTCCCTCCCAGCTGGAGCCGCGGAGACGGAATGGAGCGCGGCTGCGCTTCATGCTCCACGGGAAAAGCCGACCACTGAATGACCTGAACAGATCTCTGTTTTTTAGCAAGCTTACGCGGTCGGCACCTGAGAAGTCCCACCGTTAATTTGTAGTGTAGGAGAAGTTTTAAACTCTTTTCCAGCGATGATTTTCGTTCGCCGCGAGCGAAAAAGGCGCTAAGCCTTGATCTTATTCACAACCGAAGCGCGTACAGCAGCATTTGTTAACCGTCGCCGCTATACTAAAGACATAACAACTATCTGTCGGGAACGCCGACAGGGCAACTGGTGACACATATCGCCCGTTCGCGTAAAGGATTGCGCAGGCAATGACGCGAGAGGAAGACAGGTCGCCATCCTGAATCTTGTGAAAGGAGTTATATCATGGCTTATAAACATATCCTGATTGCGGTAGACCTTTCTCCCGAAAGCCAGCTGCTGGTGGATAAAGCCGTCTCGCTGGCGCGCCCCTATGACGCCAAAATTTCGCTGATTCACGTCGACGTGAACTACTCCGATCTCTACACCGGCCTGATTGACGTCAATCTGGGCGATATGCAGAAGCGTATCTCGGAAGAGACCCACACCGCGCTGCGTGGGCTGTCGGATGCGGCAGGCTACCCGATTAGCGAGACCCTGAGCGGCAGCGGCGATCTCGGCCAGGTGCTGGTCGATGCGATTAAAAAATATGATGTGGATTTAGTGGTGTGCGGCCACCATCAGGATTTCTGGAGCAAGCTGATGTCGTCGGCGCGCCAGCTGATTAACACCGTGCATATTGATATGCTGATTGTTCCGCTGCGCGACGCAGAAGACGAATAACTGCTGCGAAAAAAGCCGGCGCGAGTCGGCTTTTTTTAGCCGTTGAGCCAACGCTTCCCCTGCGCTATATCCGCTTTTATCGTTTCCCTTTCGCCTCTCATGACGTAAAAGTCTGCCTTTTTAAGGCGCTCAGCGCCGCCAAAACCCCTGTTCTGTTTCATTGCCAGAACGTTCAGCCGCCACTAGCCTCCAGCCAGAAAGCCCTCGTTATTTTCATGACAACATCAGCCCGCTATTAATAGCCGCCTGGTTAATTGACGATGTGTGGCAGGCGGGCGATTATCAATATTTTACTATATGCAAAATAGCGGACGCTTATTATATTCAATCTGCTTTGGCTGCTGCATAAGCGGCAGTTCGGGCATAATTAAATGGCTTAACCACTTGATAAGGATATTGATGATGAGAGAAATTAACCAGAATGAAATTGCTGCGGTAAGCGGTGCAGGCCTGAATGAATTTATTGGAAACGTCAATGAAGCGCTGACCCAGGTGTCGACTTTGCTCGACAGCACGGTAAAAACGCTAACGGAAACCGCCGATATTGGTCGGGAAATTGGCCTTTCTTATAAAGCTTTTGGCCTGAGCGTTGCAAAAGGTTTCCTCGCCTCTTTTTCAAGCTTCCTGACCAAACTGGCGTCCTGATTTAATTTCAAAACTGCAGCGCACCTGAAATTAAATAAAATTAAGCTCAACCGCTAAACGCGTGCCCGATGCTGTATCAGGCACGCTTTTTTATTTAGGGCAATCTGAGCTTTATATTTGCCGGTCGAGCGGCGGATAAATATCGAAGCGATGACTTTTAGTCACCACCGCCGACTGCGTTGCGACCCCCGCCAGCGGCGGCGCATAGTCGGGGCGCTTCACCACGATACGCTTCTTTGCCAGACGGCGCGCCGGCGCCAGCAGCGCATCGGCATCCTCGTCAGCACCGACCAGCGACTGAAACACCCGCATCTCTTTTTTCACCATCGCGCTCTTCTGCCGGTGGGGATACATCGGATCGAGATAGACCACGTCCGGCGCAGGCGTAATCTCGCCGAGCGCCTGCGCGCTGGGCGCATGGATCAGGGTCAGCCGCTCGCGCAGCCAGCCGCCAATCTCCGCATCCTGATAGCCGCGCTGCAGGCCATCATCCAGCAGCGCCGCCACGACCGGATGACGCTCCAGCATGCGCACGCGGCAGCCAATCGCCGCCAGCACGAAGGCATCGCGCCCTAAACCGGCGGTCGCATCTACCACGTCCGGCAGATAACCACTCTTCACGCCAACCGCTTTTGCCACCGCCTCGCCGCGTCCGCCGCCAAAGCGGCGACGGTGCGCCATCGCGCCAGAGACGAAGTCGACAAAAATGCCGCCCAGCTTCGGCTCGTCACGCTTGCGCAGTTCAAGATGCGTCGGCGTCTGCACCAGCGCCAGTACGCAGCCTTCGTCATGCTCCAGCTGCCAGCGCTGCGCCAGATGCGACAAGGCGCCGTCTCCGGCGCCCGATTCATCAATCAAACAGATCTTCACTGCAGCCGTTATCCCTTGATGCCGTAATGGTCCAGCATCGCATCCAGCTGCGGCTCGCGGCCGCGGAAGCGTTTGAACAGCTCCATTGGCTCTTCCGAACCGCCGCGCGTCAGGATGTTGTCGAGGAACGACTGACCGGTCTGGCGGTTAAAGATGCCCTCTTCCTCGAAGCGCGAATAGGCGTCTGCCGCCAGCACGTCTGCCCAAAGATAGCTGTAGTAGCCCGCCGCATAGCCGCCTGCGAAGATATGGCTAAAGGCGTGCGGGAAACGGCCCCATTCCGGGCTCGGCACCACCGCCACTCGCTTTTTCACTTCGCGCAGGGTTTCGAGGATCTGTGCGCCTTTCGCCGGATCGAACTCGGCGTGCAGGCGGAAATCGAACAGGCCGAACTCCAGCTGGCGCAGGATAAACAGCGCCGCCTGGTAGTTCTTCGCCGCCAGCATTTTGTCGAGCAGCGCTTCCGGCAGCGGTTCGCCGGTTTCATAGTGGCCGGAAATAAAGGCCAGCGCCTCGGGCTCCCAGCACCAGTTCTCCATAAACTGGCTCGGCAGTTCGACCGCATCCCAAGGCACGCCGCTGATGCCGGAAACGCCCGGGGTTTCGATGCGCGTCAGCATATGATGCAGACCGTGACCGAATTCGTGGAACAGCGTGGTGACTTCGTCGTGAGTAAACAGCGCGGGCTTGCCGTTCACCGGACGGTTGAAGTTGCAGGTGAGATAAGCGACCGGCTTCTGCAGCGTGCCGTCGGCTTTGCGCATCTGGCCGACGCAGTCATCCATCCAGGCACCGCCGCGCTTGTGCTCACGCGCGTAGAGGTCGAGATAGAAGCTGCCGCGCAGTTCGCCGCTCTCATCGAACAGATCGAAGAAGCGCACGTCAGGATGGTAAACATCGACGTCGGTACGCTCTTTGGCGGTGATGCCGTAAATGCGTTTAACCACCTCAAACAGGCCGTTAACGGCGCGCGCTTCCGGAAAGTAAGGGCGCAGCTGTTCGTCGCTGATGGTGTAGAGATGCTGCTTCTGTTTTTCGCCGTAGTAGGTGAGATCCCACGGATTCAGTTCGCTGACGCCGTACTCTTTTTCAGCGAAGGCGCGCAGCTGCGCCAGCTCTTTTTCCGCCTGCGGACGGGCACGTTCCGCCAGATCGTTCAGGAAGTCGAGCACCTGCGACGGGTTTTCCGCCATCTTGGTCGCCAGCGATTTGTCGGCGTAGGAGTCGAAGCCCAGCAGCTGCGCCAGCTCGTGACGCAGCGCCAGCTCTTCCGCCATGATCGGGCCGTTGTCCCATTTACCGGCGTTCGGCCCCTGATCGGAGGCGCGCGTCGAATAGGCGCGGTACATCTCTTCGCGCAGTGCGGCGTTGTCGCAGTAGGTCATCACCGGCAGATAGCTTGGAATATCCAGCGTCAGCAGCCAGCCTTCCTGATTTTTGGCTTCGGCCTGCGCTTTCGCCGCTGCCAGCGCGCTTTCCGGCATGCCGGAGAGTTCGCTTTCGTCAGCGATCAGTTTGCTCCAGCCCATGGTTGCGTCCAGCACGTTGTTACTGTAGACGGAGCCCAGCTCAGAAAGACGCGCGGCAATCTCGCCGTAACGCTGCTGCTTCTCTTTATCGAGGCCAATGCCGGAGAGCTCAAAATCGCGCAGCGCATTATCGACCGCTTTCTGCTGCGCCACGTCGAGCGCGGCGAAGCTCTCGCCCTCTTTCAGATCGCGATAGGCCTGGTAGAGCCCTTCATGCTGGCCAACCCAGGTGCTGTATTCGGAAAGCAGCGGCAGCGTCTGCTCATAGGCCTGACGCAGCTCCGGGCTGTTTTTCACCGAGTTAAGATGGCTGACCGGCGAGAAAATGCGGCCGAGACGGTCGTCGACCTCAGCCAGCGGCTGCACCAGGTTATCCCAGGTGTAGGGCGCGCCCTGCGCCACCACCTTCTCCACCGCCGCGCGACATTCGTTCAGCGCCTCGGTCACGGCAGGCACCACATGCTCAGGCTGAATGGCGGAGAAAGGCGGCAGCGTAAAAGGCTGGAGTAATGGATTGGTCATAGCGCAGTCCTTGTTCAATGTATGGGGCGCGCGAGGCGCGCAACGCAATCTTACTAACATGCGGTTAAGTGTAGCGAAAATCAATGCCAGCCAGGCTGCGCCGCGAAGAAACGTGTCGGGCAGGCAGGTGACGGAGAATCGGCCAGCATTTTTTGCCTTCAGCAGGTATAATCCCGCTTACTTGCAGTACGCCTTTTTACGCCAACGCGGAATCCCCACTGTTATGCTGAGCTATCGCCACAGTTTTCACGCCGGCAACCATGCCGACGTGCTGAAACACACCGTACAGAGCCTGATCATCAGCGCGCTGAAAGAGAAAGAAAAGCCGTTCCTCTACCTCGACAGCCATGCCGGCGCAGGCCGTTATCTGCTGAGCGGCGAGCACGCCGAGCGAACCGGCGAGTATCTGGAAGGCATCGCCCGCATCTGGCAGCAGCCGGACGCGCCGGAGCTGCTGAAGCCCTACTTCAACGCGATTCGCGACCTGAACCCCAACGGCACGCTGCGCTACTATCCTGGCTCGCCGCTGATCGCGCGCCACCTGCTGCGCGCAGAGGATAAGCTGCAGCTTACCGAACTGCACTCCAGCGACTACCCGCTGCTGCGCGGCGAGTTTCTGAAAGACAGCCGCGCCCGCGTCGAGCGCGCCGACGGCTACCAGCAGCTGAAGGCGAAACTGCCGCCGCCGACCCGCCGCGGCCTGATCCTGATCGATCCTCCCTACGAGCTGAAAAGCGATTATCAGGCGGTGGTAAAGGCGATCCATGAGGGCCACAAGCGCTTCGCCACCGGCGTTTATGCGCTCTGGTATCCGGTGGTGCTGCGTCAACAGATCAAGCATATGCTGCGCGATCTCGAGGCGACCGGCATCCGTAATATTCTGCAGATCGAGCTGGCGGTGCGTCCGGACAGCGATCAGCGCGGCATGACCGCATCGGGCATGATCGTCGTCAACCCGCCGTGGAAGCTGGCGCAGCAGATGAACGAGCTGCTGCCCTGGCTGCACCAGAAGCTGGTGCCTGCCGGAACCGGCCACGCCACCGTGACACAGCTGGTGCCGGAATAAGCTACAGCGTAAACACCGCCAGATCCTGTGCCAGCTCGGTATTCGGAAATATTGAGCGGCACTCCTCCAGCAAACGCGGCATGTCGCGCGGCAGATAGCGCGAGCTGAAATGTGTGGCGATCAGGCGCTTTGCACCCGCCTCTTTCGCCACCTGCGCCGCCTGTAGCGTCGTGGAGTGGCCGCGCCCGTTGGCCTTCTCCTGCAGGGCCGCCTCCAGCGTTGCTTCATGCACCATCAGATCGACATCGGCCGCCAGCTGCAGCGCCATCGGCGTCGGCGCGGTATCGCCGAAAATCGCCAGGGTTTTGCCTCGGGTCGCCGGACCGAGATAGTCCGCGCCGTTGATCACCCGTCCATCCTCCAGCGTGACGCGCTCTCCCGCTTTTAGCTGCTGATACCACGGCCCGCGCGGCACCCCCTCTTCTTTCAGGCGAGCGGCATCGAGAAAGCCCGGCTTATCGTGCTGCTCGATGCGGTAGCCGAAGCAGGTCAGCGGATGCACCAGCGGCCAGGCGCTGACGCGGAATTCACCGTCGTCGAGCACCGGCCCCGCTTCAATCTCGACGATTTCCAGCGGGTAGTCGGTATAGGAGCCGCTGAGCGACAGCGCGGTGTCGACAAAGCGCCGGATGCCTTCAGGTCCGTAAATGGTCAGCGGCTCGGTAATGCCGCCCATGGAGCGACTGGTGAGCAGACCGGGCAGGCCGAAAATATGATCGCCGTGCAGATGAGTAATAAAGATTTTGTTCATGCGCCCTGGTCTGAGCGGCGAACGCATATACTGAAGCTGCGTCCCTTCGCCACAGTCGAAGAGCCAGGTGTCGCCGCGCGGCGAATAGGTAAAAGCAATGGAGGTGACGTTGCGTTGCAGGCTGGGCGCGCCGCCGCCGGTGCCAAGAAATGTAAGCTGCATGCTATGCTTCCCTGTCAGTGAGAGGAGAATTCAACCCTATTACAATCATAGGCGCAATCTTTGCGCCGTCTCGCCTCTCAGCGTTACAATCCCGACCAACTCTTGCAACCGGATGGACACACCATGACACGACATTATGACTACCTCGCCATTGGCGGCGGCAGCGGCGGCATCGCTTCGATTAACCGTGCTGCCATGTATGGCCAGAAGTGCGCTCTGATTGAAGCCAAAGAGCTGGGCGGCACCTGCGTGAATGTGGGTTGTGTTCCGAAAAAAGTGATGTGGCACGCGGCGCAGATCGCCGAGGCGATCCATCTCTACGGTCCGGATTACGGCTTCGATACCACGGTAAACCACTTCGACTGGAAGACGCTGGTAAAAAACCGCAGCGCCTATATCGATCGCATTCACACCTCGTACGATAACGTACTGGGCAAAAACAGCGTCGACGTCATCAAGGGCTTCGCCCGTTTTGTCGACGCCCATACCGTGGAAGTGAACGGCGAGCGCATTACCGCCGACCATATTCTGATCGCCACCGGCGGCCGTCCGAGCCATCCCGACGTGCCAGGCGCGGAATACGGCATCGACTCTGACGGCTTCTTCGAACTGGACGCGCTGCCAAAGCGTACCGCGGTCATCGGTGCGGGCTATATCGCCGTCGAGCTGGCGGGCGTGGTTAACGCGCTGGGTTCCGAAACGCATCTGTTCGTGCGCAAGCACGCGCCGCTGCGCAGCTTCGATCCGCTGATCACCGACACGCTGGTGGAAGTGATGAACGCCGAAGGCCCGACGCTGCACACCCACGCCGTGCCGAAAGCGGTTGTGAAGAACGCCGACGGTAGCCTGACGCTGCAGCTGGAAGACGGGCGCGAGCAGACCGTCGACTGCCTGGTGTGGGCCATCGGCCGCGAACCGGCGACTGACAACCTGAACCTGGCGGTGACCGGCGTGGCGCTGAATGAAAAAGGCTATATCAAGGTCGATAAGTATCAGAATACCAACGTCGACGGTCTCTATGCGGTCGGCGACAATACCGGCGCGGTCGAGCTGACGCCGGTCGCGGTCGCGGCGGGTCGTCGTCTTTCAGAGCGCCTGTTCAATAATAAACCTGACGAGCATCTCGATTACAGCAACGTGCCGACGGTGGTGTTCAGCCATCCGCCAATCGGCACCGTTGGCCTGACTGAACCGCAGGCGCGCGAGCAGTATGGCGACGATCAGGTGAAGGTCTATAAATCTTCATTTACTGCCATGTATACCGCCGTTACGCAGCACCGCCAGCCGTGCCGCATGAAGCTGGTCTGCGTTGGCGCAGAGGAGAAGATCGTCGGTATTCACGGCATTGGTTCCGGCATGGACGAGATGCTGCAGGGCTTTGCGGTGGCGTTAAAGATGGGCGCGACGAAGAAAGATTTCGACAATACCGTGGCGATCCATCCGACGGCGGCGGAAGAGTTTGTGACAATGCGCTGATTCAGCGCGGAGAGAGGGGCCAGCGGATGCTGGCCCTAAGCGTAGTGGCGAAACGTTATTTATCAGGCTGGCTGAATGCGGTTCAGCTCTTCTTCCGTCAGCCCGGTGGCCTGCATAATCGTCTCGCGCGGCATGTTCATTTTCAGCAGGCTGCGCGCAACTTCCATTTTCCCTTCAAGCTTGCCTTCGAGCTTGCCTTCAAGCTCACCTGCTTTGCGGCCTTCTTGCCTGAGCTGTTCTGCAATGGTCATCAGTGCGTCCTCCTGTTGCGGTATCCGCTGTGCCAGGCGGGCAAAGGTGCAGCATCTGTGGTGATATCAGGCTGACTGGGCGCGATTCAGCTCCTCTTCAGTCAACCCCGTAGCCTGCAAAATTGCCTCACGTGTCAGCTTCATTTTTAGCAAGCTGCGCGCCACCTCCATTTTCCCTTCGAGCTTACCTTTAAGCTCACCTTCTTTGCGGCCTTCCTGCCTGAGCTGTTCTGCAATGGTCATCAGTGCGTCCTCCTGTTGCGGTATCCGCTGAGCCAGTTCGCGGACAAAGGCGCTGGCGTCTGCGGTTTCGCCTGCCTGAACAATATAGTGTACCAGCGATATTATCTGTGATGAAGAGAGCCAGCCCGCCAGCAAAACTGACGCCAGTCTGTCCATCACCTCCGACAAATCGCGCTGATGGATATGTTTTTGCAGCAGGGTAAGCGCGGCCATGCTGCGATGCTCGGCTATCTCATCGTCAGCGATAACAGTAACGTCTACCAGCGGAAAAGGATTGCTATAAACCTTTTCCGCCAGCGTCGGATCGCTGAACGCATCCAGCCAGCGGGTAGAGAACGGATACGGGCTGCGCTTACCGGCGTAAAACAGCAGCGGAACCACCAGCGGCAGTCTCTTGTGCCCTGCATCAAGGTGACGTTTCATCGCAGCCACCGCATAGCGCAGCAGCCGAAACGCCATATGCCTGTCCGGCGTCGACTGATGCTCAATAAGGACATGCACGTAGCTGTCATCACCGCTGGTGGTTTTCAGGCTGTAGAGCACATCGCTGAAGTACGGACGCAGGTCATCCTCAACAAACGAGCCGGACTCCAGCTTCAGCGTACTCAGGTCGCATATAGCGCGTAGCGTCGCCGGAAGATGAAGCTCCATAAAATCGCGCGCAACATCTGGCTGGCTGAGAAACTGCCGGAAGGTAGCATCGTGCGGGGTCGGCGTACTGTTTTTCTTCTTCATCTTTCCTGACTCTGAAAAAAACATCTCCAGAGCCTGACACAGCTGAAAAACAGTGTCATTAGCGAGACCGGTAAGTCACAGATAATAAAGGGCAAAGGCCCAATGCTGAACCTTCGCCCAATCGTTATTTATGCTGTAAAAATCAGGCCTGACGCGCCGGCGCTTTATGCACCATGGTGTAGGCGTAATCGACGCCCATGCCATATGCGCCGCTGTGTTCGCGCACCAGATCCATCACCGCGTCATAGGTCTCTTTACGTGACCAGTCGCGCTGGTACTCAAGCAGCACCTGCTGCCAGGTGACCGGGATGGCGCCAGCCTGCACCATACGCTGCACCGAGCGCTCATGAGCGTCGACGCTGGTGCCGCCAGAGGTGTCCGTCACCACATAGACTTCATAGCCCTCTTTCATGGCCATCAGCGCCGGGAACGTCAGACAAACTTCCGTCCAGAGCGCAGAGATAATCAGCTTCTTGCGTCCGGTTTTCTCTACGGCCTCAACGAATTTCGCATCTTCCCAGGAGTTCATCGAGGTACGTTCAATCGGCTTCGACTCTGGATGGACCGCCAGCAGTTCCGGCCAGATATAGCCGCTAAAGCTTTCGGTTTCGACCGAGGTGTAAATCACCGGCACGTTAAAGATTTTTCCGGCCTTGGCCAGGGCGACGGTATTATTTTTAAGCTGCTGGCGATCGATATTTGCCACGCCGAAAGACATCTGCGGCTGGTGGTCGATAAAAATCAGGGTCGAGTTTTGCGGGTCCAGCAGGTCGAATTTAGACATGATCTTATTCCTCTCAAGGGTTTGCGATGTTGTGTTTCCGTTGAGATGAACTTTACGCAGGCGGGCTGTTAAGAGATAACGGAAAGAATTTTACAAGTTATTAAAATTTATTTTAGAGAGTTGATAGAAAAGGTTTTTTCTCAGCCTTTTGGAAAAATCGGCATCGGGAAAGCGGCATAAACACGTTGGCGGCGAAGGAGACAATCAGCCGCCGGATACTGGCCCGATCAGCTGAGGCGGTCGAGCCAGCGCGCGTAGGCCTGATCCCACAGGGCGGCAGGCGTACCCGCCTTGCCAAGGCCGAAGCCGTGGCCGCCGCGGCTGATCTCAATCAGCTCCACCGGCACGCGGTTGCGTCGGCAGGTATCGCGCATCAGCTCAGTGTTATACGGATTAGAGACGGGGTCATCCTCCGCCTGCGCCAGAAAGGTAGGCGGATAGCTGCGCGTCACATAGTTCTGCACCGACCAGTTCGCCTCTTCTGCCGGCGTCGCGCCGTTGCCCACCAGAATGCGGTGCGTGGTGGTATGGGTATAGGGCGCTTCCAGGGTAATCACCGGATAGATCAAACCGACGCTGTCGACTTTCGGCACCACCTGATCCAGCTCATCCTGCGGATCATAGGAGCGGAAATCTGGACGCGCCGCCGCCATGCCGAGCAGATGCCCGCCGGCGGAGAATCCCAGCACGTGCACTTTACGCTCCAGCGAACGCACCAGGCGAATGGCGCGCTGCGCATCCTGCAGCGGCGCGAGATGGCCCGCCTGCCACTTCTCTTCCGGCAGGCGATAGCTCAGCACATAGGCGGTATAGCCGTTGCTGTTGAGCCAGCGCGCCACCGGCCAGGCCTCGCGCCCCATGCCGATAAACTTATAGCCGCCGCCCGCCGCGATCAGCACCGCTTCGCCGTTGGGATTTTCCGGTTTAAACCGCTGGATGGTCGGGCTGACAATATTCGACCAGGAGCCGTATTTGTTAACGCGCAGCGGCCCAGACGGCCCGCCGCCGCCCGGCGGCTCGTCCGGCCACAGGGGAATGACCTCATCACGGGCAAAGAGTTTGCCTGCGGTCATGGAAAGAAGGAGGGCCCCGGAACCCAAAAGAAAGTGTCGACGCGTGATCATGATGCCCGTTGAGTCAATGCCAGTCGCTGATTCAGACGCGCCTGTCTATGGCGGCGCTGTTATTATGTGACGCATATCAATTGCTGGCGATTATGTACGCAATTCGGCACAAAATGCCACAAAAAAACGCGCCCTGAGGCGCGTTTGTGCAGCATAAGCAGGCGGCTTAATCTTCCTGCTGAAACTGCGTCATCACCGTTTGCTCGCAAAGCTGCTCGTCGGCGCGGAGTTTGCCGCGCTCATCTTCGCCCAGCTGCAGCCAGGCGTTCGCCACTTCGTTAGCAATATCTTCATCAAACTCCGGCTGATTCATGGCGCTGGAAGATTTGCTCATCGCGGTATAGCTCTTCATTTTCTGCACGTAAGCATCCGCTGTGCCGACCTGGGTCTCCCCGCTGACGATATGGCACAGCTTGCTAGCATAGACGTTCTCCTGCGGGATATTGGTGTCATCGTCAGCGGCCAGCGCAGCGGATGACGCCAGCATCCCCAGTAGAATCAATAACGGCTTTTTCATATTCACTCCTGTTTTAGTCGGGTGACGGTCTACTCATCGTTCTGCCGGGCGGAAAGGCGCGCCGAGCGCCAGTTCAGCAGCGGCGTGACCGTCACGCCATGAATGACAATGCTGCACACCACCAGGGTCAGCGCCATATCAACCATTGTTTCGGCCTGTTGTCCCGCCATGCCGTGTACCCAGGCGAAGGCGATGTAGTTAATACTGCCGATACCGCGAATTCCCAGCCAGCCGATCAGCAGACGGCGCACCGGCGGAATGCCGCAGCGCAGCGTCGTCAGCCAGACCGCCAGCGGGCGCACCACGATGAATAATGCCAGTCCCAGCAGGATGCCGTCGAGGTTCCAGTGGTGGGCCAGCGTCACGCCCAGCACCACCATCATCGCCGCCGCCAGCAGCCGCTCAATCGTATCACCAAACGAGAGCGCGTCGCTGACCACCAGCCCGACCGATTTCACCATCCCGCCGCTTTCACCCGCGTGCTCCAGGCGGTTGTTGGGATTGACCAGCGCCTCGGCGGGCAGCACCCGCTGCTCTTCGCTCAGCTCTTCCGGCGGGTAGGCTTTAAACACGCGCAGTTCGGCGCGACGCAGCCCGACACCGGCGGCAAAGGTCGCCAGAAAGCCAGACGCCCCGATGGTTTCGGCTGCCGCATAGCTCAGGGCAATCAGCGCCAGCGCGAGAAAATCATTGGGCGCCACGTCGCCGTGCGCGCTGCGCAGCCGCGTCGCCAGCAAACCCACAAGGCGGCCAAACAGAAAGCCGAGCGCCAAACCGGCGCCGATGCCCCAGATCACCTCAACCGCCGTCCAGTGTCCAATGCTGCTCCAGGTGAGGCTTTCGCCGTTAAACAGCAGCAGCGCCAGGACCAGCAGCGGCAGCGCCGATCCATCGTTCATGCCCGCTTCGCTGGAGAGCGCCACGCGCAGCGCATCGTCGTCGCGCGCGTCGTTAACGGAAATCAGGCTCGCCAGCACCGGGTCGGTCGGCGCGACAATCGCGCCGAACGCCAGCGCCAGCGGCCAGTCAAAGCCTACAAGCCAGTGCGCCAGCAGCGTCATACCGCCGACCGTCAGCAGCATTGCCGGAAAGGCGAGCCGCATACCGAGGCGCCAGCTGTGCGCGCGCAGCGGCAGGCGCAGCTTCAGCCCGGTGATAAACAGCGAGGCCGCCATGGTGATTTCAGTGATATGCGCGGCGGCTTCCGAATGTTTCAGAATATCGATCTGCACGACGTCGAACACCCAGGGTCCGCAGAGGATCCCGGCTAACAGGTAAAGCCCAAACGACGTCACCGGCCCGCGATGGATCCATCCCGACGCCAGCGACATTAATAACAGAAGGCAGCCGGTGGCCGCCATCCAGCCAAGAAAGTTCATAACGCTCCGTTTTCCCTGAAGATTATGTTTAATCCTGGCACAAGAGCGCAAAAGCGGGATCAGTTCTTCAGGTGCCGGCTCGCCAGGCGAAGCGCGAAACTGGCGGCGCCAGCCAGCGTGGCGAGGGTCACGACGCCGTTCCAGCCCCAGCGCGCCAGCGCCAGACTGCCCAGCGCGGCGCCGGTCGCCATGCCGATAAACACCACGGTAAACAGCAGCGCGTTAAGGCGACTGCGCGCTTCCGGCGCCAGGCTATAAACCAGCGTCTGGTGCGCCACCAGCGTGGCCTGCACGCCTAAGTCAAAGCCGATGGTGCTGAGCACAATCAGCGCCAGCTGGGCAGGGATCGGCAGCGCAGGCAGCAGGAACATCAGCGCGAAGGAGACGGTGACCAGTCCAGCGCCGACGATGGTGACGCGTGCCGGTCCGATACGGTCGGCGATGCTGCCCGCCAGCGGCGCGGCCATTGCGCCTGCCGCGCCTGCCAGGCCGAAGGCGCCAGCCACCGCGCTGTCGAGGTGGAAGCGGTCGCTGAGCATCAGCGCCAGCGTCGACCAGAAGGCGCTAAAGCCGACCGACAAGAGTCCCTGCGCCAGCGCCGCACGGCGCAGCGTCTGATGATGCTGCCAGAGATGCGCCAGCGACAGCAGCAGACGCGGGTAGCTGACCGAGGTGCCAGGCGTAAAGCGCGGCAGCGCGCGCCACAGCGCCAGGCTGATGAACAACACCATTGCCGCCGCCAGCCAGTACATGGCGCGCCAGCCGAAATACTCCGCCACCACGCCGCTCACTACGCGCGACAGCAGAATGCCCACCAGCAGGCCGGTCATCACCGTGCCAACCGTTTTGCCGCGGCTGCGCTCGGGCGCCAGCGTGGCGGAGGCGGGCACGATATCCTGCGCCACCGTCGCCGTCAGGCCGGTGGCGAAGCTGGCGATCAGCAGCGCATTCAGGCCGCCGGAGAAGCCACACAGCAGCAGCGCCGCGACCAGCAGCAGCCCCTTAATCAGGATAATGGCGCGGCGATCGTGACGGTCGCCCAGCGGCGCCAGCAGCAGAATGCCCAGCGCATAGCCCATCTGCGTCAGCATCGGCACCATACCGACCGCGCCGACGCCGACGTTAAACTGTTTGCCGATGATATCCAGCATCGGCTGGCTGTAGTAAATCGAGGCCACGCTCAACCCTGCGCCTGCGGCAAGGGTAAAGACCAGGGGACCGGGCAACCTTTCGACCGGGCTGGCCACAACGCTATTTATTGCTGACATGATCATCTTCTCCACGGGGGTATGGCGCTTAGTAAAGCGGAATGCCGCCATACGCGGTAGACTGGTAAAAGACAAAACTGTTATGCGTGGTACGTATGAACACCCTATCCAGTCCCGATCGCATCGAACTGATGCAGACATTTATCCGCATCGTGGAGAGCGGCAGCCTGTCGGCAGCGGCCGCGCAGCTCAACACGACGCAGCCCACCATCAGCCGTCGGCTGCAGGCGCTGGAGCAGCGGCTTGGGCTAAAGCTGATCATGCGCACCACCCACGCGCTCAAGCTGACCGACGACGGCGAGCGCTGCTACGCCCATGCGCGCCAGCTGCTGGCGACCTGGCACGCGCTGGAGGATGAGCTGACCCACGCCAACGACGAGCCGGTCGGCACGCTGCGGGTGCGCGCGCCGCACGCCTTTGGCCAGGATCAGCTGGTCGCACCGCTGGTGGAATACCTGATGCGCTACCCGCGCCTCAACGTCGAGTGGATGCTCAACGATCGCACGCCCGACTTTATCGCCGAGAATGTCGACTGCGCGATTCAGGTCGGCGCGCTGAACGATCCCGCTATCGTGGCGATTTTACTGGCGGAAGTGCCGCGCATCGTGGTGGCCTCGCCGGATCTGCTGGCGCG
Source organism: Pantoea phyllosphaerae (assembly GCF_051025595.1). Lineage (NCBI taxonomy): Bacteria > Pseudomonadati > Pseudomonadota > Gammaproteobacteria > Enterobacterales > Erwiniaceae > Pantoea > Pantoea phyllosphaerae. The sequence continues at coordinate 78,870 of NZ_JBPFDE010000006.1, read as the reverse complement.
GCACGCGCCGGTTGACACCGTGGCGCAGCTGGCGACGCTGCCCTGGCTGGCGCTGACCAGCTTTTACCGCAATGAGATTGCGTTACAGCGGCTTGAAGACGGCCAGCCGGTCAATATGGCCATTGCGCCGCGCCTGAGCAGCGACAGCCTCTACGCGGTGCGCAAAGCGGCATTGATGGGCATGGGCGCGGCGATTATGTCGTCGTGGGTGGTGCAGGAGGATTTGGCGCGCGGCGAGCTGGTGCAGCTCACGCCTGAGTGGCAGGCGCCGCCGCTGCCGGTCTGGCTGACCTATCCCTGGGCGAGCTACTACCCGGCGCGATTGCAGAAGTTTTTCGAGATGGTGCGGGAAGTGATGCCCCGACTGACCGGCACGCGGCCAGCCGGGACGTTTAAGCGCTAAGAGGCGCAGCCGCCTCTTAGTCGTTATGCGGACTTCTTCTCGTTTTTCGACATATTGTCCAGCCAGCCCATTACAAAGGCGGACAGCACAAAGGTCAGATGGATAATCACATACCACATCAGCTTGTCGTTCGGCACGTTGCGCGCTTCCATAAACACGCGCAGCAGGTGGATTGAGGAGATGGCGACAATCGAGGCCGCGACTTTGTTTTTCAGCGAGCCGGAATCCATCTTGCCGAGCCAGCTCAGCTTCTCTTTATGGTCGTCGATATCGAGCTTAGAGACGAAGTTCTCATAGCCCGAGAGCATCACCATCACCAGCAGGCCGCCCACCAGCGTCATATCGACCAGCGACAGCAGCAGGAGGATCAGATCGTTTTCCGCAATGCTGAGAATATTGGGCAGCAGGTGAAAAATTTCTTCGAAGAATTTAATCGTCAGCGCCAGTAACCCCAGCGAAAGTCCAATGTAAACCGGAGCCAGCAGCCAGCGCGACGCATACATCAGGTTTTCGGTAAAACGTTCCATAATTTCCCACAGGTAATCAGACAGGTGAGGCAGTATAACCCATCCTCTGTGAAGTTATTTCAGCGCCTCTTCAGAAATTTCAGGCGCGGGCGGCAGCGGCAACGAGAGGCGAAAAGCCACGCCGCCCTCGCTGCGGTTCTCCGCCCAGATGCGTCCGCCGTGGCTTTCGACGATGGTTTTACAAATTGCCAGCCCCAGCCCGACGCCCGGCACCGACGACTCTTTATCGCCGCGCGCGAACTTGTCGAAGATACGCGTCAGGTCTTTGTCGGCGATGCCCGGCCCGTTGTCCCATACCGCCATCTCCAGCCGCTCGCCGTCGCGCCAGGCGCGAATGCCGCGCTGCGCGCCGTTGCCCGCGTATTTCAGGCTGTTCTCGATCAGGTTGGTCAGCACGCGCTCCAGCAGCGCGCTGTCGCCTTTGATCAACACCAGCTCCGACGGCAGGTCGAGCGTGACGCCGTGCCCTTGCAGCGACGGCGCCATGCTGCTCAGCGCGCCGCCGATCACTTCATCCAGCGCCAGCCACTCTTCGCGCAGGTTCAGTCCGCCCGACTGGATGCGCGCCATATCGAGCATATTGCTTACCAGCCGGATGGTGCTCAGCGTCTGCTCGCGGATCTGGTTCGCCTGCGTGACATACTTCGACTCTTCGCTGGCCAGGTCCAGCATCAGCATCTCCGCCTGGCCAAACAGCACGGTCAGGGGCGTGCGCAGGTCGTGCGACAGGGCAGAGAGCAGCGCGTTGCGCAGCTGCTCGCGCTCCGCCGACAGCCGCGACGCCGCCTCACTCTGCGACAGCGCCATGCGCTCCAGCGCGTTGGCAATCAGCACGGTAAAGGTCTCCACCAGCCGCTGCTGCTCCGGGATCATCAGCTGGCGCAGGTTCTGCGGCTCCACCACCAGCAGCCCGCGGCAGTGCGCGCCGCTCTTTAGCGGCAGGATCTGGTACGGCACGGCAGGCAGCGTATCGGTGCCCGCGCCGGCGGGCTGGCCTTTGCTGTAGCTCCATTTGGCGATGGCGCGGTCCGGCTCGCTGCCCGGCGTCGCCGCCCCCGTCGCCACCAGCTCGCCCTGCTCGTCCGGCAGCAGCAGCAGGCTGCGCGCCTGCAGCGTGACCTCGATAACGCGCTGCGCGGTAGCGGCGATATCTTCAGGCGTCAGCGCGCTGCCCAGCGACTTCGCCATCTCGTAGAGGTGACGCGCCCGCTGCTCGCGGTAGCGCGCCACGCGCGCCTGATAGCGCACGCCAGCGGTCAGGTTGCCGACAATCACCCCCACCGCCAGCATCACCGCGAAGGTCACCAGATACTGCAAATCGGAGACCGCCACCGTGCCGGTCGGCGCGACGAAAAAAAGGTCAAAGGCGAGAATATTCATCACCGTGGCGATCACCGACGGCCAGCGCCCGTAGCGCAGCGCGATAATCACCACCGCCAGCAGGTAGATCATCACGCCGTTGGCGGTATCGAAACCGGCCAGCAGCCAGCGCCCGGCGGCGGTCACGATAATGCAGAGCAGCAGCGCCATCAGCACGCCGCGCAGCGGCAGGCGCCAGCGGTCGCCGCCGACGCGCGCGTCCGCTAACGTCGAGGCCTCGGCGGCAGGCTCGTCGAGCGCCACCACCAGCAGATCGAGATCCGGCCCCAGCTTGCCGAGGCGCGTGGCGAAGCTGTCGCGATGCCAGCGCCGCAGCGGGCGACGGCCGGTGACGATTTTGCCCAGGTTATGTTCGCGCGCGTAGCGCAGCACCGCCTGCGCCTCGTCGGGATCGGAGAGCGTGGCGGTTTCGGCGCCCAGCTCCTGCGCCAGCTGCAGGGTTTTCAGAATGGCGCGCCGCCGCGCTTCCGGCAGCCGGTTCAGGCGCGGCGTCTCCACATAGACCGCGTGCCACTCGCTGCCGAGCCGCGCCGCCAGCCGCGCGGCGGTGCGCACCAGCTTTTCGCTGCCGGAGTCGTCGCCGATGCAGAGCAGAATGGCGTCGCGCGTGTGCCAGACGCGGTCGCGGCCCTGCTGGTCGCGCCAGGCGCGCATCTGATCGTCCACGCGGTCGGCAGTGCGCCGCAGCGCCAGCTCGCGCAGGGCGAACAGGTTGCCTTTGCGAAAGAAGTTTTCGATAGCGCGCTCGGCGCGATCGCCGACGTAAACCTTGCCCTCCTTCATGCGCTGGCGCAGATCGTCCGGCGGCAGATCCACCAGCACCACCTCATCGGCGCTGTCGAAAAAGGGATCGGGAACGGTTTCGCGCACGCGAATGCCGGTGATGCCGCCCACGACGTCGTTAAGGCTTTCAAGGTGCTGCACGTTGACGGTGGTGATCACGTCGATGCCCGCGTCCAGCAGCTCGTCAATATCCTGCCAGCGCTTGGGGTGGCGCGATCCCTGCACGTTGGTGTGCGCCAGCTCGTCCATCAGGATCACCGCCGGATGGCGCGCCAGCGCCGCGTCAAGGTCGAACTCGGCATGACGCGAGCGGCCGGTGGCGCGCCGCGGCAGCAGCGCCAGCCCGCGCAGCAGGCTGGCGGTCTCTTCCCGACCGTGCGTCTCTACTACGCCGATCAGCACGTCGAGCCCCTGCGCGCGCAGCCGCTGCGCCTCCTGCAGCATGGCGTAGGTTTTGCCTACGCCCGCGCAGGCGCCGAAGTAGATTTTCAGCTTGCCGCGATGGCTGTCGGCCTGCTGCAACAGCAGCGCGTCGGGATCGGGGCGTTCGCGTTCGTCGTTCATTACGTCCTTCAGGGTTGCGTCAGCGCATCCAGCGCCAGGTTAAGCCGCAGCACGTTGACGGTGGGATCGCCGCTAAAGGCGAGCAGCGGCCGCTCCGTGTTGGCATCGATTAACTCCTCGACCGCTTTCAGCGGCAGCTGACGCGCGGTGGCGACGCGCGGCGCCTGCCAGTGCGCGGCGGCGGGCGATATCGCCGGATCCAGGCCGCTGGCCGAGGCGGTCACCAAATCGACCGGCACCGCCTGCGGCGAGAGCGGATTGGCGGCACGCAGCGCGGCGACGCGTTCCGCCACCGCCTTGTCCAGCGCCGGATTGCTTGCCGCCAGGTTGCTGCCGCTCGACGCCAGCGGATTATAGGGCGCGTCGCCGGTCGCCGACGGCCGCCCCCAGAAATAGCCGGGTCGGGTAAAGTTCTGGCCGATCAGCGCCGAACCGCGCTCTTCGATCAGCGAGCCGTTGGCCTGGACCGGAAAAAGCCACTGGGCCAGGCCGGTAGTAAGTAAAGGATACCCCACGCCGGTGATCAGGGTGAGCAGCAGTAAAACTAACATTGCCGGACGTAACTGACTCATTTTTTTCTCCTTACGCCAGACCCAGCAGCACCAGCAGCAGGTCGATGGCTTTAATGCCGATAAAGGGCACCAGCAGCCCGCCCAGGCCGTAGATCAGCAGGTTGCGGCGCAGCAGCGCCGCGGCGCTCAGCGGCCGGTAGCTCACGCCCTTCAGCGCCAGCGGGATCAGGAAGACGATCACCAGCGCGTTAAAAATCACCGCCGAAAGAATTGCCGACGCTGGCGAATGCAGATGCATGACGTTCAACAGGTTGAGCTGCGGGTAGGTCGCCGCGAAGGCGGCCGGAATAATGGCGAAATATTTGGCGACGTCGTTGGCGATGCTGAAGGTGGTGAGCGAGCCGCGCGTCATCAGCATCTGCTTGCCGATATGTACCACCTCCAGCAGCTTGGTGGGGTTGGAGTCGAGATCCACCATGTTGCCCGCCTCTTTCGCCGCCTGGGTGCCGGAGTTCATCGCCACCGCCACGTCAGCCTGCGCCAGCGCCGGGGCGTCGTTGGTGCCGTCGCCGGTCATCGCCACCAGCCGGCCTTCCGCCTGATACTGGCGGATCAGCGCCAGCTTCGCTTCCGGCGTCGCTTCCGAAAGAAAGTCGTCGACGCCCGCTTCCGCCGCGATCGCCGCCGCGGTCAGCGGGTTGTCGCCGGTGATCATTACGGTTTTGATGCCCATCTTGCGCAGCTCGGCGAAGCGCTCTTTGATACCGCCCTTCACAATGTCCTTGAGCGCTACCACGCCCAGCACCTTCGCCCCTTCCGACACCACCAGGGGCGTGCCGCCCGCCCGCGCCACCTCTTCCACCAGCGCGTTAACCTCCGCCGGGAAGTGGCCGCTGTTGGCTTCGATATGGCGTTTCACCGCGTCCACCGCGCCTTTGCGGATCAGCCGGTCCTGCACGTTGACGCCGCTCATGCGCGTCTGCGCCGAGAAGGGAATAAAGCTCGCGCCCAGGCTGTTAAGGTCGCGCTCGCGCAGGTTAAAGCGCTGTTTCGCCAGCACCACGATGCTGCGCCCCTCGGGCGTCTCATCCGCCAGCGAGGCGAGCTGCGCCGCGTCGGCCAGCTGCTCTTCGCTAACGCCCGGCGCGGGCAGAAACTGCGTCGCCTGGCGGTTGCCAAGCGTAATGGTGCCGGTCTTGTCCAGCATCAGCACGTCGACGTCGCCCGCCGCCTCGACCGCGCGACCGCTGGTGGCGATGACATTAGCGCCCAGCATGCGGCTCATGCCCGCCACGCCGATGGCGGAGAGCAGGCCGCCGATGGTGGTCGGGATTAAACAGACCAGCAGCGCCACCAGCACCGTGACGCTGACCGGCGCGCCGCCCCACGCCGAGAAGGGCCAGAGCGTGACGGTCGCCAGCAGAAACACGATGGTCAGCGACACCAGCAGAATGGTCAGCGCGATCTCGTTGGGCGTTTTCCGCCGCTTCGCCCCTTCCACCATGGCGATCATGCGGTCAAGAAAGGTCTCGCCAGGATTGACGCTGCACTGGATCACCAGCCAGTCGGAAAGAATGCGCGTGCCGCCGGTGACCGAGGCGAAATCGCCGCCCGACTCGCGGATCACCGGCGCAGATTCGCCGGTGATGGCGCTCTCGTCCACCGAGGCGCCGCCCTCGAGCACTTCGCCGTCGCAAGGGATGATATCGCCCGCCTCCGCCAGCACGATATCCCCTTTGCGCAGGCTATCGGCCGAAACCTGCTGCCACTGGCCGCCATGGTGCGGCTCAGACAGCTTTTTCGCAAAGCTGGTTTTTTTGACCCCTTTCAGGCTGCTCGCCTGCGCCTTGCTGCGCCCTTCCGCCAGTGCTTCGGCGAAGTTGGCAAACAGCACGGTGAACCAGAGCCAGAGGGCGATGGCGCCGGTAAAGCTGGCGCGGCCGTCGAGCCAGCCGCCCGCCATGCCCAGCGCCAGCAGCGTAGTCAGCAGGCTGCCGAGCCAGACCACGAACATCACCGGATTGCGGAACTGCACGCGCGGATCCAGCTTTTTCAGCGCGTCGGCCAGCGCGACGCGCATCAGTGCGCCGTTCAGCGCCTGTTCTTGACGACTCATGAGTGCGTACCCTGAAGAAGTTGCAGATGCTCGGCGACGGGACCCAGCGCCAGAGCGGGAATAAAGGTCAGTGCGCCCACCAGCAGCACCGCGCCGATCAGCAGCGCGATAAACAGCGGGCCGTGCGTCGGCAGCGTGCCGTTGCCCACCGGCTGCGCCTTTTTCACCGCCATGCTGCCCGCCAGCGCCATCACCGGAATGATGATGCCGAAGCGGCCGACCAGCATGCAGAACGCCAGCAGCAGGTTCCAGAACGGCGTGTTGGCGCTCAGCCCCGCAAAGGCGCTGCCGTTGTTATTGGCGGCGGACGAGACGGCATAGAGCACCTCGCTAAAGCCGTGAATGCCGGGATTCGCCATGCCTGCGCGGCCCGCGTCGGTCATCATCGCCAGCGCGGTGCCGAGCAGCACCAGCGTCGGCGTCACCAGAATCGCCAGCGCGGTCATCTTCATTTCGCGCACGTCGACCTTTTTGCCGAGGTATTCCGGCGTGCGGCCGATCATCAGGCCCGCGATAAACACCGCCAGCACCACGAAGAGCAGCATGCCGTAGAGGCCCGCGCCAACGCCGCCGAACACCACTTCGCCCAGCTGCATCAGCCACATCGGCACCATGCCGCCCAGCGCGGTGAAAGAGTCGTGCATCGCATTCACCGCGCCGCACGACGCCGCAGTGGTGATCACCGCAAACAGGCTGGAGTTAAGAATGCCGAAGCGGGTCTCTTTGCCTTCCATGTTGAGGGCGCTGTCGGCGCCAAGCGCCAGCAGATGCGGATTGCCCTGCGTTTCCGCCCACATCACCGCCACCACCGCGACGACGAACATCAGCGACATCGCCCAGAGCAGCATATGGCCCTGGCGACGGTCGCGCACCGCATAGCCGAAGGCGAAACAGAGCGCCGTGGGGATGAGAAATATCGCCAGCATCTGCACGAAGTTGGTCAGCGCGTTGGGGTTCTCGAACGGATGCGCCGAGTTGACGTTGAAGAAGCCGCCGCCGTTGGTGCCCAGCATCTTGATCGCCTCCTGCGACGCCACCGGCCCCATCGCCAGCGTCTGCTGCGCCCCTTCCAGCGTGGTGACGGTATGGTACGGCAGGAAGTTCTGAAGGCTGCCCTGGCTGACGAACAGCAGCGCCATCAGCAGGCTGATCGGCAGCAGCACGAAGAGCGTAATGCGCGTCAGATCGCGCCACGCGTTGCCGAGCGAATCGGTGGCGCGGCTGGCGAAGCCGCGGATAAGCGCGAACGCCACCGCGATGCCGGTCGCCGCCGACACGAAGTTCTGCACCGTCAGGCCGACCATCTGGCTGAAGTAGCTCAGGGTGCTCTCCCCGGCGTAGGACTGCCAGTTGGTATTGGTGACAAAGCTCACCGCGGTATTGAGCGCCAGATGCCAGCTCAGCGCGGGCAGCTGCTGCGGATTGAGCGGCAGCCGATCCTGCAGCAGCAGTATCGCCGTCAGCAGCAGCAGGCCGAGCAGGTTAAACAGCAGGATCGCCAGCAGGTAATGCGGCCAGCGCATGGTCGGCGCCTCTGCGCCGAGCAGACGCCAGAGCGGACGCTCGACGCGCGGCAGCACCGGCTTATCGGCGATCAGCGCGGCCAGCCCGCGTCCCAGCGGCTGCGCCAGCGCCATTAACGCCGCGAGAAAGACGGCAATCAGTAAAAACGCATTGGCGGCCATCAGAACGCCTCCGCATTCAGCAGGGCATAGATCAGGTAGCCCAGTAACAAAAACACCAGCACGATGCCGGTTATCACGCCCACGCTCACAGCGACCTCCAGAGGGATCAGGGTTTCGCGTTAGCCTGCGCGCATCGGTATAAAGAAGCGGTTAAATTGCGTATAGCGGGCGTAAAAAAGTTATAAAAATGGCTGAAAAACAGGCAGATGACCGGGCGCTGCCGCCTTTTTTAGTTATAAAAACCCGGCGGCACATCGCAATGGTCCCGTCGCCATTGTGAAGGCGACTGAGATTCATTATCATTTCGATTTCCTGACGAAATCATTGTGATGCGTTTTCTTTTTTGTCTGATGCTGCTGCTGTGCAGCGGCGGCGCCGTTGCCAAATCGATCGTCGATATCACCGGCCAGCGCGTGACCCTGCCCGATCGTCCCCAGCGCGTCATCCTGGGCGAAAGCCGCATGCTCTATACCCTGGCGCTGATCGTGCCCGGCAACCCGGCGGCGCGCATCGCAGGCTGGCCGGCGGATATGGCGAAGTACGATCCGCAAAGCTGGCGCCAGTTCACCACCGCCTTCCCGGCGATCAAGGCGGTGCCGCAGCTCGGCACCGGCGCGCTGCGCGACCTCAATCCCGAACAGGTGCTGAAGCTCAGGCCCGATCTGATTATCCTGCCGCGCCTCGCGAAAAGCGGCGCGGAAGAGGCGCATTTCCGCCAGCTGATGCAGCAGGTCAATATCCCGGTCATTTATGTCGACCTGCGCGTTGATCTGCTTAACAACACGGTGCCGAGCCTGAAAATTCTGGGCGAGGTGTTCGACCAGCCGCAGCGCGCGCAGGCGTTTATCGATTTTTATCAGCAGCATATGGATAAGGTGCGCGCCCGGCTGGCGAGCTATCAGGGCGCAAAAACCCGCGTGATGCTGCATCTGCATCTGGGCCGCCGCGACACCTGCTGCACCACGGCGGTCAACGGCAATCTCGGCCAGCTGCTCGCCTTTGCCGGCGGCGACAATATCGCCGCCGGCGCGGTAAAAGGCGTGTTCGGCGAGATCAACCCTGAACAGGCGCTGGCCCAGCCGCCGCAGGTCTATATCGCGACCGGCATGGCGGATGCAGACAACGACAAGACCCTACAGCTCGGCCCGGAAGTCGACGCCAATCGGGCCGCCGCCAGCCTGCAAAGGCTGCTTGCCGCGCAGCCGGTTCTCAGCCAGCTTGAGGCGGTGAAAAACCACCGCGCGTACGGCCTGTGGCACAACTTTTATCTCAGCCCGTGGCACGTGGTGGCGGTAGAGTGCTTCGCAAAAGCGCTCTATCCGCAGCTTTTCGCCGACCTCGATCCGCACCGCACGCTTGAACAACTTTATCAGCGCTTTCTGCCGCTGAATTTATCAGGGACCTTCTGGAGCCAGCTACCGCCATGAAACACCTCTCTTCTCTTCTGCTGGGCGGCACGCTGCTCTCCGGCAGCCTGCACGCGCAGGAAACCACGCTGCTGGTCACGCAGGATGCAGCCTCGCAGGAAGATGGCTACCAGCCGCACAGCAGCGTAACCGCCACGCGCGCGCCAGCAAAGATTATCGACACCCCGCAGAACGTTACCGTGGTGCAGCAGCAGGTGCTGCAGGACAGCGGCGCACAGGATCTCAACGACGCGGTAAAATTTGTCAGCGGCATCACCCAGGCCAATACGCTGGGCGGCACGCAGGATGCGCTGATCAAGCGCGGCTTCGGCGATAACCGCGACGGCTCTATTCTGCGCGACGGCGTGCGCTCGATTCAGGCGCGCAACTTCACCCCCACCAGCGAGCGCGTCGAGGTGCTGAAAGGCCCCTCTTCCATGCTCTATGGCATGAACGAGCCGGGCGGCCTGGTCAACGTCATCAGCAAGAAGCCGCTGCTGACGCCGCAGGCGCATCTGGAGGGCCGCTACAGCAGCTTCGGCGGCGGCGGCGGACAGCTCGACGTCACCGGCCCGCTCGGCACCAGCGGCTTTGCCGGACGGCTGATCGTCGATCACGACGAGACCGACTACTGGCGTAATTTTGGCCGCACGCGCCAGACGGTGGTTGCGCCGTCGCTGATGTGGTTCGGCGAGAGCACCACCCTGCGCGTCGCCTGGGAACATATGGCGTACCTGGTGCCGTTCGATCGCGGCACGGTGATCAATCCCAAAACCGGCAAGCCGGTGAACACGCCGCGCGAAACGCGCTTTGACGAGCGCTTCAACGCCACGCGCGGCGATCAGGATACCCTGACGCTGGCTGCCGATCGCATCCTCAACGACAGCTGGACGGCGCATCTCAACTACAGCTTTACGCGCAACACCTACAGCGACCATCAGGCGCGCGCCACCGCCTTCAACGCCGATACCGGCGTGCTGACGCGTCAGGCCGACGCCACCGGCGACGCACAGAGCCGCTCGCAGATGGTGCAGCTGACGCTCAACGGCGACGTCGACTGGGGCCGCGTCAATCATCAGCTGCTGGCGGGATTCGATTACGAAGCTGACCGCACCTTCCGCGGCGATATGCTGCGCGGCAAGAAAAATAGCCGCTTCAATATCTGGCATCCGGTGTATGACGAGATGTCATCCAGCTCCACGGTGAGCGCCGCCGACAGCGATCAGCGCGAGAATATCGACAGCCGCGGCCTCTTTTTGCAGGATGCCATCCGCCTGACGCCGAACTGGCTGCTGCTGGGCGGCCTGCGCTACGACAGCTTCGACGTGATGGCGGGCAAAGGCCGTCCGTTCGTTGCCCGTACCCGCAGCTCCGACAGCCGGCTGGTGCCGCGCGCGGGCGTGGTTTATAACCTCAACGGCTGGTCGAGCCTTTACGCCAGCTACACCGAATCCTTTAAGCCCAACTCCTCTATCGCCACCGAGATCGGCGCGCTGCCGCCAGAGCTGGGCAAAGCCTGGGAAGTGGGCGGCAAGATCGATCTGCCCAATGGCGTGACCGGCACGCTGGCGCTGTTCGATATTCAGAAGCGCAACGTGATAGTGGATGAGCTGGTGGATGGCGAGAGCGTCACGCGCACCGCCGGGAAGGTGCGCTCGCAGGGCGTCGAGCTGGATCTGGCGGGCAAGCTGACCGACTCGCTCAGCCTGGTGGGCAGCTACGCCTGGACCGACGCGCGCGTCACCGCCGATCCGGCAAATAACGGCAACGCCATGAGCAATACCGCGCGCCATACCGCCGCGCTGTTCCTGACCAACGACTTCGGATCCACCGGCCTGCTGGCGGCGGACGATCTGCGCGCTGGCGTCGGCGCACGCTACGTCGGCCGCCGTCCCGGCGATGCGGCCAACAGCTTTTATCTGGACGACTACACGGTGGCGGACGCTTTTGTCGCCTGGCAAACGCCGCTGAACGGCTATCGCCTGAAGTGGCAGGTCAACGTCAATAACCTGTTCGATAAAACCTATTACCCGTCCAGCGGCAACAATCTGCGCGTCGCGGTCGGCGAGCCGCGCGAAGTTGTGCTGCGCGCCAGCGTCGATTTTTAGCTTGCCAGCGCCCAGACGCGATTAAGGTCGGCGTTTTGCCACAGCGGACTCTCTTCTGCGCCGATAATGCTGTCGGTGCAGAAGCTGTCGCCAAGATCGACGCGTTCCGGCCTGACTTCACGCTGCGCATGCAGCGACCAGAAGGCGTGCACCACTGGTTTCAGCAGCGATTGCTCGCCCGCCTTGACCACCAGCGCGACGCGCCCCGATGCCAGCCGCACCAGCGAGCCTACGGGATAAATGCCAATAGCGCGCACGAAGGTGTGCAGAATATGCGGGTCGAAATGGCCGCGCCAGTTCAGCATGTTGTGCATCGCCTCTGCGGGCGTCCAGCCCTTACGGTAGACGCGCGTCGAGGTAAGCGCATCATAAACGTCGCACACCGCGGCTATACGCGAGTAAAGGCTAATCTCCTCTCCCTTCAGCCGGTGCGGGTAGCCGCTGCCGTCAATCTTTTCATGGTGGTGCAGCGCGATATCGATCAGATCGGCGTCGGCGTTCGCCTCAATCAGCATCTGCGCCCCCGTTACAGGATGCTGACGCATGACTTCAAACTCCTCATCGCTGAGCTTGTCTGGCTTGTTAAGGATTTCCAGCGGTATGGCCGCCTTGCCGACGTCATGCAGTAGCCCGCCCATGCCGACGCGCCGCACCTGTTTGTCATCCAGCCCGAGCTGCTGCGCCAGCGTAATCATCAGCCCGCAAACCGCCATAGAGTGCAGCCAGGTGTAATCATCATGGTTTTTGAGGCGCGCCACGCTCAGCAGCGCGGTCGGTTCGCGCCGGATAGAGCCAGCGATTTCATCCACCAAATCCAGCATGCCCGCCAGGTTGAGACGATGGCCGAGACGCGCCTCATTGAACATCGCCATCACCTGCGTTTTACCCTGCTGGAAAATCTGCTGCGCCTGGTCCAGCTCCTGGAAAAAGGGGGTGCGCTCGACAGGTTTTTTATTCGCCGACGACGCGGCAGGCAGCTGCACCGATCGATTCAGATCGATCCAGAGCCGCAGGATCCCTTCATTGCGCAGCGTCGCGATCTGCCGTGGATCGGTGACCAGCATCTGATTGTGAATGCGTTTATCTTTAATCCACCAGACGTCGAGCTTATGGATAAACATCCCTGGTCGCAGCTCGTCGACGGTGATCTGTTTAATCACGATATCTCTCCTAAAAGATCGCTCCTGGTAGAGAGGTATCGGCAAATGATCAAATTTTCTTCAGTGAGAATGCAGTGGTCAGCGCAGCGCGCCGACCTGCGGAAACCTTAGATTGCCTTGATGCCGTGCGTCGCTTTTTGCGCCTCGCGCGCCGCTTCTGGCGTCTGAGTTTCACCGACGCGCACGATTGGCCCCATCACGAACAGGAACAGCAGCGCGGCGACCACGCAGTGCGCGCCAACAAATCCCAGCCCGATGCTGTAGCTGCCGGTCAGCCCGACAATCACGCCGAACAGCAGCGGCGTGACGAAGCCGGCAATATTGCTGACGCCGTTGAATATGCCGCCAGCCAGGCCGACCGCCTCTTTCGGCGCGGTATCGCTAATCACCGTCCAGGTGCCGGCGCCCGCTGCTACGCCTTTACCGAAGAAGGCGAAAGACATAATGGCGATAATACCGAGGTTGCTCGGGATCACCGCCGCCATCACCAGCGACGCCGCCATCAGCATGCCGATGATAAACGGCGTTTTGCGCGCCCAGGAGAGGCTCCAGCCGCGTTTAATCAGCATATCGGAGATATAGCCGCCGCTGATGCCGCCGAGAAAACCGAACAGCGCGGGCGCGATGGTGGCGAATCCGGCGTCCATAATATTCATGCCGCGCGCCTGCACCAGGTAGATTGGAAACCAGGTAATAAAGAAATAGCTTAGCGCGATGGTGCAGTACTGACCGAGATAGGCGCACCAGAGCATGCGGCTGGAGAGCAGCGTTTTGAACATCTTTTTATTCAGCGCGGGTCGCGCCTTCAAAGTGTGGGGCGCATCAATATCCACCAGCGCCCCGCCCTCGACGATATAGTTCAGTTCGCTTTCTGAGACGCCGGGATGTTTGCGCGGCTCGCGCATATAGGCTGCCCAGACGAACACCGCCAGCACGCCGATGCCGCCCAGCACGAAGAAGGGCCACTCCCAGCCAAAGCGCGACACCAGCCAGCCGGAAAGCGGGGAGAAAATAGCCACGGCAAAGTACTGCGCCGTACTGAACAGCGCGGAGGCGCGACCCCGTTCCGCACCGGGGAACCACATAATTACCACGCGCGCGTTCGCCGGGAAGGCGGGCGCCTCTATCAGCCCCAGCGCAAAACGCAGCGTAAACATCAGTACCAGCGCGGCGGTCATGCCGCCTGCCAGCTCGCCGACAAAGCCCATCGCAATGGTGGAAAGTGACCAGAGCGCCAGCGTGATGCCGTAGATTTTTTTCGCGCCGAAGCGGTCGAGCAGCAGGCCGCCGGGGATCTGGCCGATCACATAGGCCCAGCTAAATGCGGAGAGGATCAGGCCGAGCTGGATCGCCGAGAGTCCAAACTCATCTTTTATCGCCGATCCGGAGATTGACAGGATCGAACGGTCAGCATAGGCCACCACAGAAAGAAACAGGATCAGGCAGAGGATCCAGATACGCACGCGGGTGGGCCGCGCGGCAGAGTGCGCTGTTGTCATCAGGTGAATTCCTTAAAAAGGAGGCGTACCGCCCCGGAAAAAATGATCAGGAATACCGCGTTGAACGCCCTGTGGAGGAAATATAGGTAGCAGGCGAAGGGTTGGTCATTGGGCGAGTGGTGAAATCATGCGCGCTATCTGGCACTGATTTTGGCAGCCTTCACAACGCAGCTTGCGGCGCCGCACATAAGCGGCAAAAACGTCGGCTGGCACATAGGGAATGTGCGCCAGCTCCAGGAAATCATGGCGCGCTGCGCTATGAAACGCAGCGGCCTGCGTGCGTGACCGCAAAATCACTTTTAGCGTCTTGTCAGTTTCTCGGCCACCAGAGAGCATGTTTATCACCTGCAATGCAGGATTTGGCGCAGCAAACAAGAAGCGCATTCATCCTGCACCGATCCCCCTTATCACCAGAGCATTGTTAGTGATGAATAACTATTCTAAAATTACGCATTGTACGGTATTGAACCGTACAAAAAAGCGATCCGGCAGGGCGGATTTGTTCAGTAATCGGTTCTCAGCGTTGTGGGACGGGAGAAGTCAGATGGGCGCTTCAGCTAAATCAGAGCGTATGGAATTACGGATAAGTGCGGACGATAAAAAAGAGATTGAGGTGGCCGCGCAGCTGAGCCGCGTCAGCGTTTCGCAGTTTATCGCCGATTCCGCGCGCGCGCGGGCCGAGAGCGTGATCGACGAACACAAGCGCATCCGCCTGACGGAAGAATCCTTTATTGCCGTAATGGACGCGTTAGAAAACCCGCCGGAACCCGCTGAACGTCTACGTCGTGCGGCGGCTATCAGCAGAAAGGACTCTACCTGGGAATGGAAACGGTAAAACTAAAAATTATCCGCTTTTCGCCGCAGATGCCTCTCAACGTCGAGAATTTTAACTGTGGCCGTCCGGCATTAAACGAATTTTTGCAAAAACACCTGGCAGCGCAGCACCGGCAAAATGTTCTTAAAGCTTATCTGCTGGTTACCGACGATCCCGTGCCTGAAGTGATGGGCTATTACACGCTGTCTGGAGGCAGTTACGCCCGAGCCGCTGTGACGCGCGCCTTTCAAAAACAGGCCGCCCCCTACCATGAGACTGTCTGCATTATTATTGGCCGTTTGGCCGTCGATCAACGCATCGCTGGAAAAGGATTTGGCACCCAGCTGGTGCTGGATGCGCTACGCGTTGCTTACGCTGCGGCTGATGCCGTCGGTATTTACGCCGTGATGGTAGAAGCCAAAGATGATCAGGCCGCTGGTTTTTATCGGGAGGCGATGCGCTTCATTCCGCTCAAAACCGAGGACGGGAAACTGAAGTTCTTCTTCCCCGTCGCCAGCATCGCGCCGCTACTGTGAATAACTGTCGCGCAGCATCGCCATCAAAATAATATCGTGATAGTCGCCGTCGCGCAGGCAGGCCTTACGGCGTACGCCTTCCTGCTCGAAGCCGAGGCGCTGATAGAGCCGCCGCGCGCGCGCGTTGTCGTGAAAGACCTCCAGCTCTACGCGCGTCGCACCCAGCCAGTTGAAGGCGTAATCCAGGCCAGCGCGGATTAAACGTTCGCCAATGCCGCGTCCGCTGAAAGCGGGATCGACGCCGATGCCGAAGCTCAGCCCGTGCCGGGTGCGCGGCCGGTTTTCAATGAACAGCGTCAGTTCGCCGACCATCTGCCCCTCCAGCTCCGCAACAAAACCGATATAGCCTTCGCTATCCATACGTTCGAATTTTTTCTGCCATGTCGCCACGCTGGGAAACGGCAGCTGTGTGGTCCAGCGATAGACCTCAGGCTGGCTGTAAAGACGCTGATACCCAGCGGCATCGCTGGGCTCGCGACCGCGAATGGTCAACTCCATATCGGTAATCCCTTTTAAGTTGCACTAAGCTGTTTACTCTCCCCAGGCGTAAAGAGAGTGGTTATGTTGTATCGCCGTTTCGAACGTTTTATCAATATTTTTCAGGATGCTCCATCCGATTCGCCGCCGGGCCGCATTGGCGCCTTCTATTTTTACTATCTGCGTCAGGTATGGCCAAGCTTCGCGGCGCTGCTGGTGGTGGGGCTGGGATCGGCGCTGATCGAGGTGGCGCTGTTCAGCTACCTCAGCCGCATTATCGACCTGGTCAACGGCGCGACGCCCGCCACGCTGTTCGCCGAGCACTGGCCTGTTCTGCTGTGGATGGCGTTTGTCGCGCTGATCCTGCGCCCGGTCTTTATCGCGCTGCACGATATGCTGGTGCATCAGAGCATTAATCCCGGCATGACCAGCATGATCCAGTGGCAGCAGCATAACTACGTGCTGCGCCAGAGCCTGAACTTCTTTCACAGCGACTTCGCCGGGCGCATCGCCCAGCGCATCACCCAGACTGGCAACGCACTGCGCGACTCTGCGGTGCAGCTGGTCGACGCCATCTGGCACGTGCTGATCTACGCGATTACCTCGCTGGTGCTGTTTGCCGAGGCGGACTGGCGGCTGATGATCCCGCTGGTCATCTGGATAGTCGCCTATGTCGCCTCGCTGCGCTTCTTCGTGCCGCGCGTGAAGGCGCGCTCCGTGGTGGCGTCGCAGGCGCGATCGAAGCTGATGGGCACCATCGTCGACGGTTACACCAATATCTCGACGATCAAGCTGTTTGCGCACCACGATCTGGAAAAGCGCTACGCGCGCGACGCGCTGCAGGAGCAGACCGAAAAAAACCAGCGCTTGAGCCGCATGGTCACCAGCATGGACGTGACGCTCTCCTCGCTTAACGGCCTGCTGATCGTCTCAACCTCCGGCCTCGCGCTCTGGCTGTGGAGCCAGTCGCTGATCAGCGTCGGCGCCATCGCGCTGGCGACCGGCCTGGTGGTGCGCCTGGTTAATATGTCAGGCTGGATTATGTGGGTGGTGAACGGCATTTTCGAGAATATCGGCACAGTGCAGGACGGCATCAACACCATCGCCCAGCCGCTTAGCGTGCAGGACGCGCCGCAGGCGAAAGCGCTGAAGGTGACGCGCGGCCAGATCCGCTATGAGGACATCCGCTTTGACTACGGCGGCGGTCATCAGGTGATTAACCGTCTTAACCTCCATATCAAACCCGGCGAGAAAATCGCCCTGATCGGCCCTTCCGGCGCGGGCAAGTCAACGCTGGTGAATCTGCTGCTGCGCCTCTACGACCTGAACGGCGGCCGCATCACTATCGACGATCAAAATATCGCCGAGGTGACGCAGGCGAGCCTGCGCGGCCAGATCGGCATGATCACCCAGGATACCTCGCTGCTGCACCGCTCCATTCGCGAGAACCTGCTCTACGGGCGTCCTGACGCCACCGAAGAAGAGCTGCAGGCGGCGATTCGCCGCGCGCGCGCCGACGAGTTTATTCCGCGCCTTTCCGACGCTGAAGGGCGCACCGGGCTGGACGCCCACGTCGGCGAACGCGGCGTGAAGCTCTCCGGCGGCCAGCGCCAGCGCATCGCCATCGCCCGCGTGCTGCTGAAGGATGCGCCGATCCTTATCATGGATGAGGCGACCTCGGCGCTCGACTCCGAGGTGGAAGCGGCGATTCAGGAAAGCCTGGGGACGCTGATGGAGGGCAAAACGGTGATCGCCATTGCGCACCGTTTGTCGACTATTGCCAAAATGGATCGCCTGATCGTGCTGGATAAAGGTCATATCGTCGAGATGGGCAACCACAGCGAGCTGCTGGCGCACAACGGCCTCTATGCCCGACTGTGGCGCCACCAGACCAGCGGGTTCGTCGGCGACCACTAATCGCCGCGTCGATACGGCAAGGCGTCGCGCGCCTCATCGGCCCAGGCGCGCACGCCTTCTCGCTCTTCCTGCAGAAAATCCGCCACCGCATCGCGCAGGCCGGGATGCGTCAGATAGTGCCAGGAGGTGGTGAGCTGCGGCTCAAAGCCGCGCACCAGCTTATGTTCTCCCTGCGCACCGGCGTCGAAACGCTTCAGGCCCGTGGCGATGGCGTAGTCCATGCCCTGATAGAAGCAGGTTTCGAAATGCAGGCGATCGAACTCCGCCAGGCAGCCCCAGTAGCGGCCATACAGCGTTTCGTCATCCACCAGACAGAACGCCATCGCCGCCGGCTGCTGCTGCAGATGCGCGATCGCCACGCGAATGCTGTGCGGCATGCGCGCCGCCAGCAGGCTAAAAAAGCTGCGCGTCAGGTAGGGCCGCTGGCCGCGCACCGCATAGGTGTTGGCGTAGCAGGTATAGACGAAATCCCACTGATCCTCGCGCAGCTCGTCGCCGCGATACCAGTTAAATTCAAAGCCGCTCTGCGCCACCAGCTCGCGCTCTTTGCGCAGCTGTTTGCGCTTGCGCGACATCAGCGTGTCGAGAAAGTCCTGAAAATCGCGGTAGCCGCGGTTGTGCCAGTGATACTGGCAGCCAAGCCGCATCAGCCATTCCGGCTGCTGGCGCAGCAGCGCGTCGCCGGACGCGTTGGTAAAGTTGATATGGGCGCTGCTCAACCCCTGCTGATGCAGCGTCTCGGGCAGCGCGGCGAGCAGCTGCGCGGCAGCCTGCGCGTCGCCCAGCAGGCGCGCGCCGGTCACCGGGCTGAAGGGAATGGCGCCCAGCCATTTCGGATAGTAGCGAATGCCCGCGCGCTGGCAGGCGTCCGCCCAGGCGTGATCGAAGACATATTCGCCCCATGAGTTGCGCTTGCGGTAGCCGGGTAGCGCCGCACGCAGCGCGCCCGCTTCCCGCCACAGCAGATGATCCGGCTGCCAGCCGCTTTCGGCGCGCACGCTGCCGCTCTCCTCCAGCGCCAGCAGAAAGGCGTGGCGTAAAAAGGGCTGATCGTCGGGCAGCAGCGCGTCCCATTCAGCGGCGTCGACATCCGCCAGCGAAGCAAGGTGAAGCAGAGACATGCAGAACTCCAGGCCAAAACGGGCGAAAAACAAGTCAAGCAGGTTTTGCCGCGCAGCGAAAGGGCGACGGCACCTAATGTGAAGCGACGAAGCGCGCGTCTGGCCGGGCGACATCCAGCGTCTGCCACCCGCGCACCGGCCTGAAAGCAACGTTGCCGAAGGGAAGTGCATCACGCGTTCAACCGACGGCTAAAAGCCTGTACATTGGCGTTTTCATCTGCAGGAACGCCCTATGGATCGGCTTGATTGCGACCGCATGTTCGTCGCGGTACTGGAGCTGGGCAGCTTTGTCGCCGCGGCGGCGCGGCTCGGCGTCAGCAGCGGCCAGGCCTCAAAGCTGGTGTCGAAGCTGGAGCGGCAGCTCGGCGTGCAGCTGGTGAAGCGCAGCACGCGCGCGCTGTCGCCTACCGACGTCGGCCTTACTTACTACGAACAGGTTAAAACGCTGCTTGATGCCTTTGACGCCCTCGACGTCAGCGTACGCGAAAGCGCCGGGACCCCGAGCGGCCGGCTGAAAATCAGCGCGCCCGTGACCTTCGGCAGCGTGATGCTCTCGCGCGTGCTGGCCGCCTTCGCCAGACGCTATCCGCTGATCGAGCTGGACGTCAGCTTTTCCGATCGCATGGTCAGCATCGTGGACGAAGGCTTCGATATCGCCGTACGCATCGGCAACCTGAGCGACAGCAGCCTGATTGCGCGCCGCCTGGGGGAAATAGCGGTGCGGCTCGGTGCTTCGCCGCGCTATCTGCAGCAGTACGGCGCGCCGCAGCACTGGCGCGCCATCAGCGATCATCAGTGCATTACCGACACCAACTTCCGCGACCCCTGGAACTGGCCGTTCGTCAGCGAAACGGGCGAGACGGTGACCGTGCCGGTGCGCGGCCGTCTGCGCCTGGGCAATACTGAAGCCTGCCTGCAGGCGGCGCTCGCCGGACTGGGGATTGCCCGGCTGCCCGACTTTATCGCGGCTCCCGCGCTACAGCGCGGCGATATCGTGCCGGTGCTGACGCGCTACGACGTGCCGCCGCTCGGGCTGTTCGCGCTCTATCCCGCCGCACGCCATCTGCCACAGCGCACGCGGCTGCTGGTCGATTTTCTGGCGGATCACTTTGCGCGTTTCCCGCCCGGCCGATCCCTTCCAGAATGGAAAGAATGATTGTCGTTTTGCCCCGATTATCAGCCGTCAGGAGGCGTAATAAGCTGCTGCTTATATCAGCATGAGGAGCAGCGCCATGTTAGTCAGAGGTAAATGGAGTGCGGAGTGGCATCCGGTTCAGGCCACGGATAAACAGGGCGGTTTCGTGCGCCAGACGTCGAGTTTTCGCCACTGGATCAGCAGCGACGGCAGCACCCCCTTTGCCGCCGAGCCGGATCGCTATCACCTCTATGTGGCGCTGATCTGCCCCTGGGCGTCGCGCGCGCTCATCGCCCGCAAGCTGAAAGGGCTGGAGTCGGTTATCAGCGTATCGGTGGTTGAGCCGCAGCTTGGCGAGCAGGGCTGGCGCTTCGGCGACTTCCCCGGCGCGGATCGCGACACCCTTAACGGCGCGCGCTATCTGCACGAGCTCTATACCCGCGCCGATGCCGATTTTACCGGACGCGCCACCGTGCCGGTGCTGTGGGACAAGCAGACGCAAACCATCGTCAATAATGAGTCGGCGGATATTGTCCGCATGCTGAACAGCGGCTTCGGCGACCTCGCCGATAACCGTATCGATCTCTTTCCCGCCGCGCTGCGCGACGACATTGACGCGCTGAACGCCGCGCTCTATCCGCGCCTGAATAATGGCGTTTACCGCGCCGGTTTCGCTACTACTCAGCTCAGCTATCAGCAGGCCTACAGCGAGGTGTTCGAGCAGCTCGGCGAGCTGGAAACGCGGCTGGCAGACGGCCGTACCTTTCTGTTCGGCGAGCGCGTTACCGAGACGGATATTCGCCTTTTCGTGACGCTTATCCGCTTCGACGTCGCCTATTACGGCCTCTTCAAGTGCAATCAGCGCCGGGTGCGCGACTATCCGTTGCTCCACCGCTATTTGAAGAGCATGCTGTCGATTTCCGGCGTGCGCGAGACGGTAAATATCGAGCACATCAAACAGGGCTACTATTCTATTAAGGCGCTCAATCCCAACGGGATCGTGCCGGCCGGCCCGGATATGAGCGAGTATGGTTTTTAAGGAGAAACGGATGGCGAAAGCGTTAGTGATTTTTCTGCATGGCGTTGGCAGCAACGGCGAGGATTTAGCGGCGCTGGGTCGCCACTGGGCGCCGCTGTTGCCAGATGTCATCTTCGCCGCGCCCGATGCCCCCTTCCCTTTTCCTCATGGCGCAGGCTTTGAGTGGTTTAGCCTCGACGGCGTGACGCCGGAGAACCGTCCGGCGCGGGTGCGCGCCGCGCGCGACAGCTTCGACGCGACGTTGAAGGCGATTCTCGCGCGCCACGGGCTGAGCGACCAGTGGGACAACGTCGTGCTGGTCGGCTTTTCGCAGGGATCGATCATGGCGCTCGACGCGCTGGCGTCAGGACGCTTTCCGCTGGCGGGCGTGGTGGCTTTTTCCGGCCGGCTGGCGTTTGACGAGCCGCTGTCGCCTGCGGTTCAGACCCCTGCACTGCTGATCCACGGCCATGCCGACGCGGTCATCCCGTGGCGCGAGAGCGAGTCAGCCGCGCAGCGCCTCAAAGCCGCTGGCGTACCCCTTGAGCTTCAGCTTGAACCCAGGACGGAGCACACCGTTTCCGCGCAGGGCGCGATGCGGGCCGCCGCGTTTATCGCCCAGTGCCTTCAGGATTAAGGCCAGAAGCGCCGTAGCGCGGCATACGCCTGTCGCGCCGCCTCATGCGGCGGCAGGCGCTTCAAATCGTCATTAAACACCTCGATACCAACTGGTCCCTGATAGTTCGCGCTTTTCAGCTTATCGACAAAGCTGTCAATATCGATAATGCCCGCGCCGGGCAGCTGGCGCTGATGTTTCGCCAGCCTCATGATCGCCTCTTTATCCTGCGGCGAAGGCTGAAGCGCCATATCGCACAGCTGCACTTCATAAATTCGCTCGGCGGGGATCCCGTCGAGATGCGAGGCGTCGCCGCCCAGCGCGCAGATATGAAAGAGATCGACCACCAGACCGATATTGGGCTGATCGAGACGCTGCAGCCGCTCCCAGGCTTTCGGCAGCGTATTATCGACGCTGCACCACGCCATCGGCTCATACATGATGCGCATATCAAAGCGCGCGGCCTCGGAAGCCAGCCAGCGTAGATCTTCATCAATTTGCCCGGCAATGCAGTCTTCGCGCGTGGTGGCAGGGGCCTGAAGGGTGTCACAGCCCAGCGCCTGCGCCATCTCGATAAACTGGCGCAGCTCCTCCCGTTTTTGCCAACGCAGCTCGCCGGGCGCGCCGGTAAAGTCGCGCAGCACCTGCAGGTTGGTGAAGCCCGGCCCCTGCTGCGCCAGCTGCGCTGCGCCCTGCCGGGAGGCTTCGACATCTTCACGCCAGATTTCGACCTGATCGAAGCCAGCGTCGCGCGCCGCCTGAAGTTTCTCTTCGGTATTACCGCTTAACAGCACCAGGTTAAGGAATGCAGGTTGAGTCATGAACGTCCTCCTTAATTGTCCGGAATAATCGGTTGCAACCGCGGCGGAATGTTTCTGCGGCCGGTATTTGCCCTTAGCCGAGAAAATTTACCAGCGCGAAGCCGGCAAAGGTCATCAGCAGCGATCCAGCGACGTGCGTCAGCACGCTGGTCATCGCCCACAAATACTTACCTGATTGTAGCAACATGAGAATTTCTGCCGAAAAGGTTGAGAAGGTCGTCAGACCGCCACACAGGCCGGTGACGATCAGCAGCTTCCAGGCGGGGTCGAGCTGGGGATTTTTGACAAACCAGGCCAGTGCGGCGCCGATAATAAAGCCACCTGCCAGGTTCACCAGCAGCGTGCCCGGCGGCAGGCTGGGAAAGAGCGCGTTAAAGCGCAGCGAGATAAGCCAGCGCAGCGTACAGCCTGCAGCGCCGCCCAGCATCACGGCGAACAGCGACTTCAACATGATTAACTCCTGTAGTCAGCGATCGCGCAGGGAGGTGGCGGAGAGAGCAGTAGCCTGACACACCAGCAACGCCTGCGAGAGGATTCGGGTTGATGTCAGGCGTCATCAGCCGCTGGGAGCGCCAGCTGGCGGTTGGGAAAGGTGGAACGCCATCACCTTAAGGCGTTGATAATACGATGAGGCACAGGGAGAGACAAGCGGGTCAGACGTGCAGCAGACGGCGGAAGAGCAGATTCTGGAGGCTTTGCCGCGGCGAGAGCAGCACATGCACGAAAACATCCGGCAGCGTCAGCGAATAGAGGATGCGATAGCCGCCGCTGGTAAAGCATTCGCGATAGCGGCTAATGCCCAACGCCAGCAGCTCGCTACAGATCGGACAGCCTTCAGGAAAGATTGCCACGCGCTGCTCGAACTCATCCAGCGCGCGCCGAATCAGCGCTGTGGGTTCATTGCCTAATCTGCGCTGAAAAGCGGCGATCTCTTCGATGCTGAGACGCACGGTGGGGAGATAAATAAAGGTCAGTTCAGCATCCTGCCGGGACATTGTTTACCTCACAGATTCGAGAGAAGCTCATCGCGCGTCATGCCGCGCTCTTTTTGTTTATCCTCTTCGGAAAGCGCCAGCAGACGAAGTAGCGCCAGAGTGTCGTCGCGCTGCTGTCTATCGGCCCATGACTCGATAACATAGGCCGGGTTGCCGTTTTGCGTCACCAGGATAGGTTCGGAAACGTCGAGCGACGCCGCATTTCGCTTAATATCACTGATAGTCTGAATTTTCATCACTGCCTCCGCGGTTGTTGAACCAAATTTAGACTGATAAAAAACCATGAGCAACATTTTTGTTGCTTTTTCAGGCAATACGCTACGGGAGAAGTGATGCGCACCTTGATTTTCGATACCGATATCGGCGTAGATGACGCCTTTGCGCTGGCCTACGCGGCGCGCACGCAGCGGCTGCTGGGCATCACCACGGTGTTCGGCAACGTGGCGGTGGGACAGGCGGTGAAAAACGCCCGGCTGTTTTGCGAAAAGATGCAGATCGACGCGCCGGTCTACCGCGGCTGTTCGCGCCCGCTGGCGCTGCCGTTCAGCGAACCGGCAACGCTGCACGGCGAAGATGGCTTAGGCGACGCCTTTGCCAACGCCTGTAGCGACGCGGCGCCGGGCGCGGTGCAGTTTATTATCGACAGCGTGCGCGCCCGGCCGCACGACATTACGCTGGTGGCGATTGGCCCGCTGACCAATATCGCCAGCGCCATCAATCAGGCGCCGGACATTATTCCGCTGGTGAAAGAGCTGGCGATCATGGGCGGCGCGTTCGGCACCGACGGCCACAGCGGCAACGTGACGCCTTTCGCCGAGTTCAATATCTGGAAAGATCCGCACGCCGCCGATCAGGTGCTCAGCTCGGCGCTTAACATCGTGATGCTGCCCCTCGACGTAACGCACAAGGTGTTGATCAGCGCTGAGGAAATTGAGCAGCTTAACCAGCCGGTGCTGAGCGCCATCGTGCGGCCCTATCTTGCCTATAGCCTGCAAAAAGAGGGGTTCGACGGCATGGCGCTGCACGACACGCTGGCGATCGCCTGGCTCTGCCAGCCCGAGGCGTTTCAGCTAAGCGAAGGCCCGCTGCGCGCGATCACCGAGGGTATCGCGCGCGGGCAGACGGTGCGTAAGCTGAGCGCGCTGGCGTCGCGAGAGGATCCGTTTCGCCAGCTCCCTGCCCAACGCGTGGCACTGGGGGTGGACGCCGCGCGGGTGCGCGACCACTTCTTCCGCACCCTTAGCGATCGAAGTGAATAACGCCTTTTATCAGCTCGCGGTTGTTAATCACCTGCGGCTCGAAGCTTTCCGCCAGCGTAGAGAAAGCGAAGTGCGCGTTGAGCATCATCGCGGCGCGCAGCTGGCCGCTCGCCATCAAATCGCGCACGCGATCGAAGTCTTCGCGCGTCGCGTTGCGGCTGCCCATTAGCGTGGTCTCTTTTTTGTGGAACTCGCTGTCCGGGATCACCAGATCGCCCTTATGCAGGCCCACATAGACCACGGTGCCGCCGTGCCGCATCAGGTTGACCGCGTTATTCATCGCCGCCGGACTGCCGGTGGCGTCGAGCACTTTTAGCGCCAGCCTGCCGTTGAACTGCGCGCGCAGCGCGTCGTAAAAGTCGTCGTGCGCCGGATCAAGCGCCGCCAGGCCCAGCTCTCTGGCAACGTGCGCGCGGCGAAACGCGCTGGTGTCCGCCACCACGACGTTCGCGCCCGCTGCCGCGGCGATCGCCGCCACGCCCAGGCCGATCGGCCCCGCCCCCACCACCAGCACATCGTCGTCCGCGCCGACGCTTGCCCGGCGCACCGCGTGCGCGCTGATGGCGAACGGCTCAATCAGCGCGGCGGCCTCCGGCGCCACCTCTTCTACCGGCAGCAGGTTGCCAGCCGGCACCGCGAGGTAGTCGCAAAAGCCGCCATCCTGATGCACGCCGATCACGGAAATCTGTTCGCAGCAGTTGGTTTTGCCGCTCTGGCAGGCATCGCAGCGCAGACAGGAGAGATAGGGGATCAGCGCCACGCGCTGGCCCGGCTCAACGCCCGTCGCGCCTTCGCCCAGCGCGACCACTTCGCCGCACAGCTCATGTCCCAGCACGCGCGGATAGCTGAAGAACGGCTGATTGCCCGCCCAGGCGTGGATATCGGTGCCGCAAATGCCGGCGGCGATAATTTTAATCAGCGCCTCACCGGCGGCCGGGGCAGGCCGCTCGCGCGTGGCCCAGATCATGTTCTTTGGTTCAGCGATGACCAGGCTTTTCATTGTCGTCATGGGAATTCTCCTGTTGTTCTGCCGCAGTTATGACGAATTGATCACACACCGGCTGTTTTGCCCGCGCGATCTGTGAGGCACGACGTTTTTTTTGGGATTTGAATGGTTTTTAATAAATAAAAAACCGGAGATCGCCCGTGAGCCGCAACCTGAATCTGCGCCAGAACGTGATTAATCAGATGCTGGAGGGGATCGCCCAGCGCCATATCCGTTCGCCGCTGCCTGCTCAGGCCGCGCTGGCGGAGATGTTCAATATCAGCCGCACCACGGTGCGCCATACGCTGCACTATCTGGCGCAGCGCGGCGTGCTGGAAAAAGTGGCCGGAACCTATGTGATCGTGCGGCAGCCGCAGGAAGAGGATGGTTTCAGCGAGCTGACCTCGCCGATTGAGCAGCAGGCGAGCCAGTTCGAGCAGGCGTTTTTCGAGATGATCAACCAGCGCCAGCTCGCGCCCGGCGACGCTTTCAGCGAGCTACAGCTGGCGCAGCGGGTGAAGGTCAGTCCGGTGGTGGTGCGCGAGTTTCTGCTGCGCTTTATGCGTTACGATCTGCTGGAGCCGGTCAGGCGCGGTCGCTGGCGCATGAAGAAGTTCACCCTGGACTACGCCGACAAGCTGTTCGAGCTGCGCGAAATGCTGGAAACGCATGCGCTGACGCGCTTTCTCAACCTGCCGCCGCAGGATGAGCGCTGGATTCAGGCGCGCGACCTGCTGGATCGCCACCGCGCCCTGCGCGATACCATCGCCAGCGACTACCGCCAGTTCGCCGCGCTGGATAAAGAGCTGCACTCGCTGATCCTCTCCGCCGCCAATAATCCCTTTTTCAACCACTCGCTGGAGATTATTTCCGTTATTTTTCATTCCCATTACCAGTGGGACGAGCGCGATCTCAAGCAGCGTAATATCGTGGCGCTGGAGGAGCATATGGCGCTGCTCTCCGCGCTTATCGGCCGTCAGGACGTCGATGCGCTGCTGGCGCTGCATAACCATCTGGCCACCTCCCGCTCGTCGATGGCACGCTCGATCCAGCAGTACAATTAAAAACCGATTAAAAACCGCAAAGCATTAGCTCCCGCACGAATCAGAAACATCTTCGCAACATTACGGCTGCATTACTTCTAGTCTCGACAGCAACTCATAGCGGCCGCCTGCCGCTATGTCCTTAGCTGTCTGATAACGATAACGACCCCGCTACGGGAGTATGCCATGGAAAATACCTCAACCCGCGACGCGAAAAAGCCGGCCGCTGGAACGCCGCCAGAGCAGGAGTATGTGCCGGCGCGCAGCGACATCGTGCGTTCGCCGCGCATTCGCAAGATTCAGATCACCGCCATGCTGCTGCTGCTGTTCGCAGCCATCATTAACTATCTCGACCGCAGCTCGCTCTCGGTCGCCAACATGACCATTCGCGAGGAGCTGGGGCTGAACGCCACCGAGATCGGCATGCTGCTCTCCGCCTTTTCGCTGGCGTATGGGCTGGCGCAGCTGCCCTGCGGCGCGCTGCTGGATCGTAAAGGCCCGCGCATTATGCTCGGCCTCGGCATGTTCGTCTGGTCGCTATTTCAGGCGGCCGCCGGGCTGGTGCATAACTTCACCCAGTTTATTCTGGTGCGCATCGGCCTCGGCATCGGCGAAGCGCCGATGAACCCGTGCGGCGTGAAGGTGATCAACGACTGGTTCAACATCAAAGATCGCGGCATGCCGATGGGCTTCTTTAACGCCGCCTCAATGATCGGCCTGTCGGTGGCGCCGCCGGTGCTGGCCGCGATGATGCTGGCGTTCGGCTGGCGCGGCATGTTTATTATCATCGGCGTACTCGGCATGTTTCTGGCGATTGGCTGGTATCTGATTTATCGCGACCGCGACAACAACAAGCTCAGCGCGGAAGAGATCCACTATTTGCAGGCGGGCAGCGTGGCGTCGCGTAAAGAGCCGCTGAGCTTCGCCGAATGGCGCGGCCTGTTCAAGCAGCGCACCATGTGGGGCATGATGATCGGCTTTAGCGGCATCAACTATACCGCCTGGCTTTATATTGCCTGGCTGCCGGGCTACCTGCAGTCGACCTACCATCTGGATCTGAAGAGCACCGGCCTGCTGGCGGCAATTCCGTTCCTGTTCGGTGCGGCGGGCATGCTGCTCAACGGCTACGTGGTGGATGCGCTGGTGCGCCGCGGCTTCGACGCGGTGAAAACCCGCAAAGTGTGCATTATCTCCGGCATGCTGCTGTCGGCGGCCTTTACCGCCTTTGTGACGCGCGCCACCGATACCACCAGCGCCGTTACGCTGATTGGTATGGCGCTCTTCTGCATCCACTTCGCGGGCACTTCCTGCTGGGGGCTAATCCACGCCAACGTGACGGCGCGCATGACCGCGTCGGTCGGCAGCATCCAGAACTTCGCCAGCTTTGTCTTCGCCTCGTTCGCGCCGGTCATTACCGGCTGGGTGCTGGATACCACGAAGTCGTTCAGCCTCGCGCTGATGATCTGCGCCGGTATCGCCGTGGTGGGCGCCCTCGCCTATCTGGTGCTGGTGCGTAAGCCGATTACCGACGGCGTATAGCGGTAAAGCAGCCGGGCGCCCGCCCGGCTAGCTCAGCTTATGCAGCGTCACGCCGTGGCGCGCGCCGTAGCGCTCAATACCGGAAATAACCTTCTCTACGCTCAGCGGCGGCGGCGGCGCGAAAAGCGGCGCCCGCGCCCGCAGCGCCGCATCAAAGTGCGCGAAAGCGGCCAAATCATGCGGATAGCGCTCAGTATCAACGCCGACGAAGGCCCCCTCATTTATCGCGCGATCGAGCAGTGCCTGCCAGCGCTCGAGCGGCGCCAGTCCGATGCTCTCCGTCCCGGTTGAATAAAGCAGCATATCGATATCGCGATAGCGCGGCTGCCGGTCGAGGAAGCGCGCCAGCGAGGCGGCGGAAGGCTCGGCGCCCGACATCAGCCAGAACGGAATGGCGTGCTGACGCATGGCGCACCAGGGATCCATCAGCAGATAGCTGCCCACCGACAGGCGCGTCGCGTTGATGCCCGCCGCCAGATACCAGTCGCGGTAGATCTCCGCCACCACGAAGCTCAGCGCCTCAGGATCCTGATAGCGTATTTCCATCAGCTGCCAGCCCTGATCCGCCGCCAGCTTTTTCAGCGGCGACTTCAGGTATTCGTCCAGCCCCCACTCCGCTTCCGGCACGCGATCGGTAGGCGCGGGCGCCTGCCACCGATCGCGATCGCTGCCGTAACGCGCCAGCAGTTCCGCTACGCGTCCGCTGCCCTGCAGATACTCCTTCTCCGCTGCGCCGCCCAGCGCGCCGAACTGGAAAAAAGAGCGATCGCTGGTGCGCGTTACCGGCCACTGCTGGGTGCAGTGGCTGATAAACAGCGTACTTTTGCCCGGCAGGCTGCGCATCAGGAACTCATTGAAGGCGAGCGGCAGCGCGCGCAGCTTCAGGTGGAAGTAGCGCAGTCTGTCGAGCATCAGCCGGTCCTGATTGGGATCCTGGATCTGATGCACCGCCAGACGCGGCCACGCGGCCAGCAGCGCCGCCGCCACCGCTTTGCCCTGCTCAAAGCCCGCCTGAGCGTCGTCGGGATCGCTGTGCGGCGCACGCACCGGACAGAGAAAGGTTTGCGGCAGCCAGGGCGCGCCCGCCGCCGCGGCCAGATGGGTCAGCGCGCCGTTCGACGAGCCGATAAAGGCGGCGGGATAGTCGCGCTCCGGATATTCGCTCACCATCCATTCGGCGATGCCTTCGAGATCGAGATCGCCCGCCTGCGATTCCGTGATGCCTTCCGCCATGCCGCCGACGGCGTAGCCCCACTCTCTCAGCCGGGTCGGCAGGCGGTCGAGCGACGGCAGCAGGCGATCGCGCATCGGCGACGCCTCGGCGTCGTCGACCGGCTTATCATGCAGCGTGTGGGCCAGCGCCATCAGCATGGCGGTGGCGGAATCGAAGCGGGCGATGCCTTTAGGCAGTTTACTCATCCTGATTCTCCTGCTGAATGCGCGTCAGAAAGGGACGGATAGCGTGGCGAAAGCTCCACGGATAGACATAGTGCAGCGTATGGGTGCCGCCGCGCAGCGTCAGCACCTCGCCGCGCGGCATCAGCGCGCCCAGCTCCTCGACCCAGCGCGCGGGCGACACCGTATCGCGCGAGCCGCGCAGCAGCAGCGTCGGCGCGTTGATATAGGGCAGACGATGCTCAATGCGGTCCTGCAGCAGCAGCCGATGGGTTTTCAGCGCGCGCCACAGGCCCGCTTTGGCCAGATCGACGTGCATCAGCGACGTGGAGGGGCGATGGCGTTCGAGACGGCTATTGCGCCAGCCGCGCCACGCCTGACGCAGCAGGCTGCGCGCGTGGCGATCCACCGTCGGGCCCTGGAAAACCAGCCCGGCCACCGCTTCGGGATGCCTGACGGCCAGCGCGGCGAGCACCTGACAGCCGGAGGCGCTGCCGATCCAGATCGCGCGCGTCATCTCGTTATGCTGCAGCCACTGCCAGAGCGCATCGGCCTGCTCTTCCACCGACAGCGCAGGCGCCGATGCGGGCAGGACGCTGGCGCCGAAACCGGGCAGATCGGGCACCAGCACGCGATAGTTGTTGCTCAGCGCCAGCGCCAGCTCCTCCATCGCGCGTCCCGACATCACCAGCTCGTGCACCAGCACCAGCGGCAGGCCGGGCGCGTCGTGGGGCGTCACGCGCGTAAACATGCGCCACTCGCCAACCTGTTGAAAATAACCGGCCAGCCCGGCGTGATGGCTGCGCGGCGATACGGGCGGCGTCTGTTTTAACCGCCGCCACTGCTGAACGCCCCACCAGGTTGCCGCTGCGCCCAGCCCTAGCCCGGCCAGCAGCGCGCCGCTTTTCCAGCGCGTCGGTTGTTCCTTACGCCTCATTACCCGCTCCTGAATATGGTTGTGTCACTTCAGTGTAGGCGGCGAAATCGTGACCAGCAGGCGAGGCGGGAGAAAGTTATCGTCAGGGACGCGCCAGCCGCGCCTCGCACTGCTGGGCGATCTCCCACAGGCGATGGCGGATAACCTGCTTCAGGTGCAGCGTAGACTGCGACTGCGGGCGATCGCGACGGCTGATAAGCATCACTTCAAACGGCAGCGGCTGCGCGACCGGCAGCAGCGTCAGCTGATCGGCGTAGCGACAGGCGGTAAAAAGGTCGACCACGCCAACGCCGCCGCCCGCCAGCACCATATCGGCGATAACCGAGTAGGTTTTAATCGAGAGCGACACGGCCGGATAGAGCCGCTTGTCGTACAGCGCGCGGTGCAGCACGCGGCCAAGCGGATCCTGCGCCTGCATCAGCAGCAGATTATTGGCGCACAGCCACTCCAGCGACACGGGCTCTTCGCGGCTGAGATGGGGAGGCAGCAGCGCCACCATTGAGGAGTGGAAAAGCGGCTCCGCCAGCAAATCCGCATCGACCTGCTGACCAAACACCAGCGCAAAATCGAGCTGGTCGTCAAGAATGTTGCGGCACAGCGTGGAAAAATGCTCGGTCACCAGCTCGACGTTGACCGCCGCCGCCTGATGCCGATAGCGCACCAGCGCGGGCGCCATCACCATCTGACCAAAAGCGTGCGCCGCGCCGACGCGCACTCTCTGCTCTTCGCCGCGCCGCAGCTGATCCGCCAGCTGGTTAACCGCCTGAAGGCGATGGTAAAGCGCGTCGATTTCAGGCAGCAGTCGCCCTCCTTCAGCGGTGATCACCAGCCCTTGCGCGCGCCGTTCGAACAGCGCAAAACCCAGCTGCTGCTCGGCATGATTGAGCACGCGGCTGACGTTAGGCTGCGACACGTTGAGCAGCCGCGCCGCGCCGCTGATGCTGCCCGCCTGAACGATCGCCTGGAAAACTTCAATATGACGCAGACGCATGGTTATTCGCCCCAGGTCGCTTCCAGCACGCGCAGCCAGTTGCCATAGCAGATTTTATGCAGCAGCTCAGCGCTATAGCCGCGCGCCGCCAGCGCGGCCACCAGCCGGGGAAAGCCCGCGACGTCGCGAAAATCGTCCGGCATGGTGGCGCCGTCGAGATCGGAACCGAAACCCACGCCATCTTCACCGACCTTGTCGAGAAGATACTCAACGTGGCGGACAATTTCCTCCAGGCTGGTCGGCGCGTCGCGCCTGCCGTCTTCGCGCAAAAAAGGCACGGCGAAATTCACTCCGACAAAGCCGCGCGTCTCGGCGATCGCCGCCAGCTGGCGATCGGTAAGGTTGCGCGACTGGGCGCTGAGCGCGTGGGCGTTCGAGTGGCTCGCCACCAGCGGCGCGTCGCTAATGGCGGCAGTGTGCCAGAAGCCTTTTTCATCCATATGGGAGAGATCGACCAGAATGCGGCGCCGGTTACAGTCGCGCACCAGCTGTTTGCCCGCGTCGGTCAGCCCGTTGCCGATATCGGGCGACGACGGAAAGCGAAAGGGTACGCCTTCGCCGAACTGGTTAGGGCGGCTCCACAACGGCCCCAGACTGCGCAGGCCGCTGGCGTACAGGATATCGAGCAGTTCGCCCTCGACATCCAGCGCCTCGGCGCCCTCAATATGCATCACCACCGCCAGCCTGTCGCGGGCCATAGCGTCGCGAATATCACGCACGCTGCGGCAGATTTTAATCTGCGCCGGCGCGGCCTGCTCGATGCGCAACAGCAGCGCCAGCATGGCGAAGGTGGCATCGCGCGCGGTGGCGTTCGCCTCATCGGAGAGAGAAACAGGAAGTGGCGCGCTTCTTGCAGCAGTGCCATCGTCCGCGACGGCGCGCGAGGCGCGCCCTGGCGCCCAGGCAGCGAACAGGCCGCCCACCATCTTGCCCTGGCGCAGGCGCGGAAAATCGAGCTGGCCTGACGCGGTGCCCTGCAAAAACGCGTTGACCGCGTCGGGGCGGTGGTGCTGCCACAGCCGACAGAGCACGTCGTTGTGACCATCGAATACGGGAATATCCGGCCACGCCTGATGATGATTTTCCGACATTTTTTAGATTCCGTTGGCAAAGGGTATTGCACAAAAGCGGCATGCAGGCGGCACGGGCGCACCAAAACAGAGCAGGCGTTTTATGCGGCGTAAAGAGCAATCATTAATCTCCCGCATCCGGACGCATGTCAAGATAAATAACCGGCTAATTTTGTTTTTTATTTTTAATAATCAATAACCTGGAGTGTAAATGGTCACCAGAAGACGCTTTATCGCAGGCTGCGCTGCCGCGCCAGTTTTATCCTCGCTAAGCTTCAATCCCGCCTTCGCCGCCGCGCCAGCCGGCATGCTGGTCATGGCGATGCAGCTCGACAATATGACCAGTCTCGACCCGCATGAAAGCTTTGAAGCGACGGGCGGCCAGATCTGCGGCAACCTTTACCAGAAGCTGGTGCAGCCCGATCCGCAGCAGGCGGATAAGATTATCGGCATGCTGGCGCAAAGCTGGGAGGCGAACGGCGACAGTACGGTATTTACTTTCCGCCTCGATCCAGCAGCAAAGTTCGCCGACGGCACGCCGGTGACCGCCGAGGATGCGGCCTTTTCCATCGAGCGCATCGTCAAGCTGGACAAGAGCCCGGCCTTTATCATTAACCAGTTCGGCTTTACCAAAGAAAATGTCGCCAGCAAGGTAACGGCGAAAGATGCCCATACCCTGGAGATGACGCTGGGCGCGCCCGCCTCAGAATCCTTCCTGCTCTACTGCCTCTCCGCCACGGTCGGCAGCATCGTGTCGAAAAAAGCCTGTCTCGCCAACCAGCAAAACGGCGATCTCGGCAACGCCTGGCTGAAGCAGCACAGCGCCGGCTCCGGCGCCTTCACGCTGCGCAGCTGGAAAGCGAGCGAAACGGTAATTCTGGAGCTGAGCCCGCAGTACGCTGGCAAGAGCACGATCAGGCGCGTCATCCTCAAGCATATCGCCGACCCCGCCGCGCAGTCGCTGATGCTGCAAAAAGGCGACGTGGACGTCGCCTACGATCTCACCACCGAGCAGTTAAAACCGCTGCAGTCCAGCAGCGAGGTGACGCTGGTGAAGCAGCCGCTCTCCGCCATCATGCTGATGTCCTGCAATACCACCCATCCGCTGCTGCAGAAGCCGCAGGTGTGGCAGGCGCTTAAGTGGGCGATCGACTACGACAGCATTCAGAAAAATATTCTGTCGCTGACCTACAACGTGCATCAGAGCTTTTTACCTTCCGGCTTTCCGGCAGCGCTCGACGACACCCCTTTTCATCGCGATGTCGATAAAGCGAAGGCGCTGCTGGCGGAAGCGGGTTACCCGGAGGGCTTCGAAATCACCCTTGACCACTATTCGATGCAGCCCTATCCCGATATCGCCCAAGCGATTCAGACCCAGCTCGGCGCCATCGGCATCAAGGTGTCGTTGATCGCCTCGGAGAACCGTCAGGTGCTGACAAAGATGCGCGCGCGTCAGCATCAGCTGGCGATCACCTCGTGGGGCGCGGACTACTTCGATCCGAACTCCAATACCGAAGCGTTCTGCGTCAATAGCGACAACAGCACCAACGCGCGCAACCGCACTCTGGCATGGCGCTGCGGCTGGTCAGACGACGAATTTAACCAGCTCACCGCGCAGGCGCTGCACGAAAGCGACCCGGCGCAGCGCCTTGCGCTGTATGAAAAAATTCAGCAGCAGCATCGGGAAAAGAGTCCGTTTATTTTTATGATGCAGCAGATTCAGACCACCGCCTGCGCGAAGAGCCTCTCTGATGTACATATGACCGTACTGGAGCAGTGGCCTTATCAGCAGGTGAAAAAAGCGTGACGGCCGCGGCAAAACGCGGCGCCAGCGCGCTGGGCAGCCTGCTGCTGACGCTGTTCGGCCTGACGGTGCTGACCTTTTTTATTGGTCGGGTAATGCCGACCGATCCGGTGCTGGCGGCGGTTGGCGACAACGCGCCGCAGTCGGTAGTGGAGCGCGCGCGCGCGGAGATGGGGCTGGATCAGCCACTCTACGTGCAGTTCGGCCACTATCTCATCCAGCTGCTGCATGGCGACCTGGGCCGTTCCGTGCTGACGTCAAACAGCGTGACCAGCGATATCGCCCGTTTTTTTCCGGCCACCATGGAGCTGGCGACGGCGGCGATCGTCATTGCCGCGCTGATCGGCATTCCCCTCGGCGTCTGGGCGGCGGTGCGCCAGGGCACCTGGCTCGATCAGACCATCCGCGTCATCTGCCTGGCGGGCCATTCGCTGCCGGTATTCGTGCTGGCGCTGCTCAGCCTGCTGCTGTTCTACGCCGTGCTCGGGATTGCGCCGGGGCCAGGGCGGCAGGACATCATCTGGCAGGATATGATCCCGCAGGTTACCGGATTTCTCACCATCGATTCGCTGCTGGCGGGCGAATATGACGCCTTCCGCGACGCGCTGGCGCACATGGCGCAGCCGGTCTGCATCCTCGCCTACTTCAGCATGGCCTACATCACGCGCATGACCCGCACCTTTATGCTCAACGCGCTCAGCGGCGAATTCGTGATTACCGCGCGCGCCAAGGGGCTGTCGTCGCGCCGCGTCATCTGGCGTCACGCGTTTCCAACGGTCGCGGTTCAGCTGATTACGGTGCTGGCGCTGACCTATGCCGGGCTGCTGGAGGGCGCGGTGGTGACGGAAAATGTCTTCGCCTGGCCGGGCCTCGGTCAGTATCTCACCACCTCGTTAATGAACGCCGACATGAATCCGGTGGTGGGCGCCACGCTGCTGGTCGGCACGGTTTACGTGCTGCTCAATCAGCTCGCCGACCTTCTCTATCGACTCTGCGATCCACGGATAAAATAATGTTTATTTCACGTAACTGGCTGCTGGCCGATTCGCCGACCAACCGCCGCCAGGCGGTTTGGGGCCGACGCTATCGCCTGTGGCTCAACCTGCGCGGCAATCCGCTGGCGACAGGCGGTATGGCCGTTATTCTGCTGATGCTGCTGCTGGCGATCGCCGCGCCGCTGCTGACGCCTTACGATGCCGGCGCGCAGCATCTGGAAAACCGTCTGGCGGCGCCGTCCGCCGCGCACTGGCTCGGCACGGACGAGCTTGGACGCGATCTCTGGACGCGCATTATTTACGGCGGCCGCACCACGCTCGGCATGGTTATCGCCGTCGTGGCGCTGACCGCCCCGCTCGGCCTGCTGATTGGCTGTATCGCCGGCTATCTCGGCGGCATCGTCGATAAGGCGCTGATGCGCGTCACCGATATTTTTCTCGCCTTCCCGCGCCTGATCCTGGCGCTGGCCTTCGTTGCCGCGCTCAAGCCGGGCGTCGAGAGCGCGGTACTGGCGATCGCCCTTACCGCCTGGCCGCCTTATGCCCGGCTGGCGCGCGCGGAAACGCTGCAGTTTCGCCACAGCGACTTTATCGCCGCCAGCCGCCTGACCGGCGCCTCGCCGCTGCGCATTATTCTGCGCCACATTATGCCGCTCTGCGTGCCGAGCCTGATCGTGCGCGTCACGCTCGATATGAGTTCTATCATCATTACCGCCGCCAGCCTGGGTTTTCTCGGCATGGGCGCGCAGCCGCCGTCGCCGGAATGGGGAACCATGATCGCGACCGCGCGCCGCTTTCTCTTCAGCGAGTGGTGGGTGCCGCTGATGCCGTGCATCGCGATCTTTGTCACCTCGCTGGCCTTTAACTTTCTCGGCGACGGTCTGCGCGACGTCCTTGATCCCAGGGAGCGCTAAATGCTGGTGGAAATTGAGAATCTACGCATCGCCTTTCGCAGCCGCGCGGAAAGGTTCGAGGCGGTGCGCGGCGTCAGTTTTAGCGTCGGCAAAGAGAAATTCGCTATCGTCGGCGAGAGCGGGTCAGGCAAATCGCTCACCGCGCGCAGCCTGATGCAACTGCTGCCGGGCAACGCCGAGGTCAGCGCCGACGCGCTGCGTTTTGACGGTATCGACCTGCGCGGCGCCAGCGAAAAAACGCTGCGGCAAATCCGCGGCGGACGCGTCGGCTTTATTCTGCAGGATCCGAAATATTCCCTTAATCCGGTGATGACTATCGGCCAGCAGATCGCCGAGGCCTGGCGCGAGCACAAGGGCGGCAGCAGAAAAGCGGCGATGCAGGCGGCGATCGGCCTGCTGGAGCAGGTGAAAATTCGCGACGCCGCCGCCGTGGCGCTGCGCTATCCGCATGAGGTGTCCGGCGGCATGGGACAGCGCGTGATGATCGCCATGATGCTGGCGCCCGATCCCGAACTGCTGATCGCCGATGAGCCCACCAGCGCGCTCGACGCGACGGTGCAGGCGGAGATTCTGCGCCTGATCGACGACCTGGTGTCGGCGCGCGGCATGGGACTCATTCTTATCAGCCACGACCTGCCGCTGGTGTCGCACTTCTGCGATCGCGTGGCGGTGATGTACGCCGGACGTATCGTCGAGCAGCTTGACGCCCGGCAGCTGCACCAGGCGCAGCATCCCTACACGCAGGGGCTGCTGGCCTGCCTGCCGTCGCTGCGTCACCCGCGCGCGCGCCTGCCGACGCTGCAGCGCGACGACGCATGGCGCGATTAGGAGAGAGCTATGTTTGAAATCAACAATCTGGACGTCAGTTTCGGCGCGCACCGCGCCGTTAAAGCGGTCACTTTCCAGGTAGGCAGCGGCGAGAGTTTCGGCATGGTGGGCGAAAGCGGCTCCGGCAAATCGACGGTGCTACGCGCGCTGGCGGGACTGAACAACGACTGGCGCGGTGAAATCCGCTTCGGCGGCATGGCGCTAAGCGCCCGGCGCGGCCGCCCTTTTTTCCGTCAGGTGCAGATGGTATTTCAGGATCCCTACGGTTCGCTGCATCCGCGCCAGACCATCGACCGTATTTTGCACGAGCCGCTGCTGGTGCATCGCCTCGATCGCGCCGAGCAGCGCATCAGCCAGGCGCTGAGCGATGTCGGCCTGCCCGCCGCCGCGCGCTTCCGCTATCCGCATCAGCTTTCCGGCGGGCAGCGCCAGCGCGTGGCGATCGCCCGCGCGCTGATCGCCGAACCAGAGGCGCTGCTGCTGGATGAGCCGACCTCCGCGCTGGACGTTTCCGTTCAGGCGGAAATCCTCAATTTGCTGAGCGATCTGCGCAGCGCGCGCAATCTTACCTATATTCTGGTGACGCATAATCTGGCGGTCGTCGCCCATCTTTGCCAGCGTATCGGCGTGATGCAGCATGGCGAAATGGTAGAGCAGCTGAGCGCGGACGATCTGCGCGCGCGGCGAATTCATCATCCGCATACCGCGCAGCTTTTCGATTTGAGCATTGGACTGGAGGAGCCGGCATGACGCTGGAGTGGCAACGGGCGGCAGCGATCGCCGATGAGCTTGTTCAGGGCTGGCGGCAGCCCGGCGCGCCGGGCGGCGCGATAGTGCTGTTCGACGCGCGTCAGGTGCATTCGGCGCACTGCGCCGGACTGGCCGATTTAGCGCAGCAGACGCCGTTTACCCTCGACAGCGTGGTGCGCTTCGCCTCCATTACCAAACATCTTTTCGCTGCGCTGGCGACCGGGCCGGGACGCCGCTATCTGTCGCCTGACGACAAACTGGCGGATCATCTGCCGCAGCTGCGCGGCGCCAACGGCCAGGTCACCGTGCGACAGGCGCTGGATATGTCGAGCGGGCTGCCGGATCTGCGCGAAACGCTGTCGCTGATCGGGCTGTCGGTCTACAACGCCACCACCGACGCCGATCTGCTGGCGTTTCTCGCCGCAGAGAGCGAGCTGAACTACCCGCCCGGCAGCGAAATTTCTTACACCAATACCGGCTATCGGCTGGTGGAGGAGGCGCTAAAAGCGAAAGGGGTGCGTTTCGACGCGCTGCTGCAGCACTATATCTGTCGGCCGCTCGATATCAGCCTGACCGCGCCGGAAACCTGGTTCGACGTGGTGCCCGGTCTGGCGCCAGGCTACTGGTTCGACGGCCGCCGCTGGCAGCTCGCCAGCGCCGGCCTTCATCTCTCCGCCTCCGGCAGCGTCGCCGGCAGCCTGCGCCATCTGACGCGCTGGCTGCAGGCGCTGCTGAGCGACAGCGGCCCCGGCGCGGGCGTGCTGCGGCGCCTCAGCGCGCCGCGCCTGCTGGCGGACGGGCGCGTCAGCGGCTACGGGCTGGGTCTGGCCAGCACGCAGATCGGCACCCAGACGCTGTTTGGCCACGGCGGCTCGCATGCGGGCTATAAAAGTTATTTCCTGCTGCATCCTGAACGCCAGGCGGGCGTGGCGCTGGTGGCGAACCGCGAAGATGTCGCCACCTCTGAAGGCGCGCTGCGCGTGATGGCGGCGCTGCTTAACCGCACGCTGCCGGAGAAAGGACACGATCTCGCGCCCGGCCTCTATGTCGGGGAACACGAGGCGGAGTGGCTGGAGATCGCTGGCGACGCGGCGACCTGGCTCGGCGCGAGCGAAACGCTGTGGCGCGGCGGCGCGCAGGGCGAGGCGCGTTCGCTCTCCAGCACCTTTCCGCTGCGGCTGCGCCAGCAAGGCATGGCCATCGACGGCGAGATCGGCCATGCGCCGCGCCGCTTTGTGCCGGCGCAGCCCGACGGCGCCAGCCTGCAGGCGATGCAGGGACGCTGGTTCCTGCCGCAGTGGCGTAGCGAACTGGTGATTGAGGGCGAGAGGCTAACGATGGGCATCGGCCCGGCGGCGATTGTCGCTGGCCTGCAGTCGCTGAGCGGCGACCGCGTGCTGGCGACCGCGCAGGACGGTCCCTGGCAAAAGCGCTTTATGCTGAAGCGCGACGGCAACCGGCTGCGTCTGCTGCTTAACCGCAGCCGGGTGGTGCAGTTTACGCGATAACGTTGCGCAGCCTGCCGATCTTCTCAATCTCCACTTCCACGACGTCGCCGCTGAACATAAACAGCGGCGGCGTGCGCTTCTTACCGACGCCGCCCGGCGAACCGGTGAAAATGACGTCGCCCGGCGAAAGCGGACTGAAGGCGGAGATGTACTCAATAATATTCGCGACGCTGTGCACCATGCTGCCGGTGGTGTCGTTCTGCACTTCGCGCCCGTTAAGGAAGGTTTTGATCCCCAGCGTCTGCGGGTCGCCAGTCGCCTCAGCCGTGGTCATCCAGGGGCCAAAGCCGCCGGTCTGCGGCCAGTTCTTCCCGGCGGTAAACCAGGTAAACTGCATGTCGCGCACTGTCGCATCCATAAAACAGCTGTAGCCTGCCACGTAGCTCAGCGCCTCATCGGCTTTCACCTTATGTGCCGGTTTGCCGATGATCACCGCCAGTTCGCCTTCGTAGTCGAATTCGCTGGTGGAGGCGGGCTTCATGAGCGGCTGCTCATGGCCGGTCAGGGAGTCGGCGAAGCGGATAAACAGCGTCGGCGCGTTCTGGGTTTCTGAGAACTCTTTACGCTTATCGGCGTAGTTCATGCCGACGCAAAAAACCTTACCGGGGTTGTCAATCACCGGCAGAAAACGCAGCGCGTCGAAGGCATAGTCGGCAGGTCGATCGCCAAACGCCGCGAGATCCGCCAGCGAGGAGCGCTGCAGGAAGGTTTTCAGATCCGGGCACTGCGCGCCCATGCGCGTGCCGACATCCACCACGCCATTTTCCTTTACGATGCCGAAACTTTTAATGCCCTGGTCTGGAAGATAAAAACTGCAAAGCTGCATTACTGCCTCGTTGTTATAGATAAATTCGCGCGCAGGTTAGCAAAAGATGAGATGAAAATCGTACAAACTTCCGCTCATCCGATGACATAGCGTTTAATTTTGTGTCGACGCCAGATAAGAGAAGGCGCTGAGCAGGCTGACCAGCGTCGCCATGCGCTCCGCCTGGTAGCCGACCGTGATGGCGTCGAGGCGCGCAACGTCGGGTATCAGGCAGAAAAGATCCGCCAGCACCGGCCTGCTCGCCTGCAGCGTCAGCCTGTAGGGCTCGCTCAGAGAGGCGACGCACGCCCTGGGCGCGCGTGATACCGCGCGCGCTGACGCTTCGCGAATGCGCTCCCGCGCCGCCTGCGGGCTGAGCGATTCGGCGCAGGTGTGGGAAATCGCGCGCTTGACGCAGACATATTCCGCCTCGGGGTGGCGTTCGGCGATCCACTGCTGCAGGCAGTCGTCGCCGCTCACCAGCCACAGCGGCGTGCCCTGTTCCGCCGCCGCCGCCGCGTAAATATCGCTTTCGCCCACCACGCGATCGTCGATCAATATGCGCCAGAAGGCGCGGCCGTTGATGGTGTGCGCCAGCACGCCAGCCTCTCCTGCCGCGCTGTGATAGCCGATCAGCATCAGGCCGTCGAAGCGCTGCTGTTCCAGCCCTTCCACCATCGAGAGCGCGCGCGGTTTGCCCTGCACCAGGCGTGCGCGCGCATCCATCTGCGCGGCGCGCAGGTTGGTCATCTGCGCATGGCTGTCGGCGACCACGACTTCGGTGGCGCCTGCGGCGAAGGCGCCGTCGATCGCCGCGTTAACCTCCTGCTCCATCAGCTCGCGCGCCAGCTGCCACTCGGCGTGGCCGGGCGCGCACTGTTCAGGACGCATTACGCCCGCGACGCCTTCGATATCGGCCGAGATAAAGATTTTCACGGTGTGACTCCTGCAAGGCGGTCCAGCACATCGCTGAGCGCCGGACGATGGTGGCTGCGAAAGCCGGTAACGGGCTGCGCGCTGAGCAGCGCGTCCAGCACCGCATGTTCGGTAGCGTCGGCTGCCGCCGATAGCATCGGCTCCAGCGCGGCGTCCGGCGGCGGTTGCGGCACGGGCCGGGTAGAGAAGGCGATGGCGATGTCGCCAGAGCCGTGCCCCCAGTAGCTGCCAAGGCGTCCCAGGCCAGCGCCGGCGCGCTTCGCCACGCGCGTTAGCTGGCGCGCGTCGAGCGGCGCGTCGGTCGCCATCACGATAATAATGGAGCCGGCGTCGCGCTGCGGCGTCAGCGACGGCAGCAGCGGTGCGATCTGCTCGCCAAGGCGCACACCATCCAGCGTCAGCGCCTCCAGCGCGCCGAAGTTCGCCAGCACCAGTACGCCCAGCGTGGCGTTAAGGCCGTCAATGCGGCGCGAGGCGCTGCCGATGCCGCCTTTCAGGCTGAAGCAGCTCATGCCGCGTCCTGCGCCGACGCTGCCGCGCGCGAAGTCGGCGTCGGCGTCGTCGAGAGCGGCCTGCGCCATCGCTTCGGTCACCGCCATCGCCTGAATATCGTTGAGCCAGCCGTCATTGCACTCCAGCGCCAGCGGGTTGACCGTGGGCAGCGCGCGTCCCAGCTCCGGGTTGATGCGGATCGCCGCGCGCGCCAGAGTGGTGAATAGCGTGCCGACCGCCAGCGTATTGCTGAGCAGAATCGGCGTCTGCAGCACGCCCAGCTCGGCGACCTGCACCAGCCCGACCGGCTTCGCAAAACCGTTAAAGACCGCCGTACCGCACGGCAGCGGCTGGGCGAAAAGGTTCTCTCCCGGCGGCACCACCGCCGTCACGCCGGTTTGCCGCTCGTCGCAGTCCAGCGTGTAGTGCCCGACGCGCACGCCGGGCACGTCGCTGATGCGATTAGTCGGACCACAGATACCGCGCGGCTGCCCAAGGCGGCGCGTGGCGCGCCAGCGCTGCAGCAACAGCGCACATTGTTGTTGGTGAAAGTCCATCTTTAGCTCTTGAGTTTAGGATCCAGCGTGTCGCGTAGCGCATCGCCTAACAGGTTGAACGCCAGCACCGTCATAAAAATCGCCAGGCCGGGAAAAACGCTGACGTGCCACAGCCCCGCCATCATCATGCTGCGGCTCATGGCGAGGATATTGCCCCATTCCGGCACGTCGGGCTCCGGGCCGAGGCCGATGAAACTCAGGCCGGCGGCGGTGAGGATACTGGTGCCGATGCGCATGGTGAAGTAGACAATCACGTTCGGCAGCGTGCCGGGAAGAATATGCCGCAGCAGGATCACCCGGTCCGGCGCGCCAGCGCAGCGCACCGCCTCAACATAAGCGGCCTGTTTTAACGACAGCGTCGAGGCGCGGACGATGCGCGCGAAAACCGGCACGCTGAATACCGCCACCGCGATAATCACGTTATTGAGGCCGGGGCCCAGTATCGCCACCACCGCAATCGCCAGCAGCATGCCGGGAAAGGCGAAGAGCACGTCGGCGCCGCGCATAATCAGCATATCGACCCAGCGCCCATAGTAGCCCGCCAGCAGACCAAGCACGATGCCCGCCAGCATGCCGAGCGTTACCGACACTACGCCGACGTAGAGCGAAATACGCGCGCCGTAGATAATCCGGCTTAGCACGTCGCGCCCCAGCTCGTCGGTCCCCATCCAGTGCGCGCCTGACGGCGGCACAGAGAGCGCCGTCCAGTCCGGCTCCATGGGATTCCAAGGCGCCAGCCAGGGCGCGAAGAGCGCGATCAGCACCAGCAACAGCACGAAACCGCCCGACGCCAGCGCCAGCGGATTGCGCGCAAAAGCGTGCAGGAAGTCGCGCCACGGCGAACGGATTGCCTCGCTGTCGACGGTAGTTAGCGTCTGCTGGCTCATTTGGCCCCCTGGCTGAGACGAATTGCCGGATTGACCACTGCATAGAGCAGATCCACCAGCAGGTTGATCACAATAAATTCAAATACGAACAGCATCACCAGCGCCTGAATCACCGGCTGGTCCTGCGCTTTGATCGACTCAATCAGCAGCCAGCCCAGTCCCGGCCAGTTGAAGACGCTCTCCACCACGATAGAGCCGCCGAGCAGAAACCCGAACTGCAGGCCCAGCATAGTGATCACCGGAATCAGCGCGTTGCGCATCACATGTTTCCAGGTGACGCGCGCAGCCCGCAGCCCTTTGGCGCGCGCGGTGCGCACATAATCTTCCTGCGCCACCTCAAGAAACGCCGAGCGGGTAAAGCGCGCCATCACCGCCGCGACCGATGAGCCAAGCGTAATGGCGGGCAGGATGATATCGGCAGGCTGGTTAAAGCCGCTGACCGAGAAGAGGCCGAACGGCATGGCGACGAACTGGATCAACAGCAGGCCAAGCCAGAATGCCGGCATCGAAATGCCGCCGACCGCGGCGCTCATCAGCGTCCAGTCCAGCCAGCCGCCGCGCCGCAGCGCCGCCGTGACGCCCACCACCAGTCCCAGCGCGACGGACCAGACGAATCCCGCCAGCGCCAGCCACAGCGTCGGCATAAAGCCTTTGCGAATCACCTCCAGCACCGGCTGTTGGGTGCGGTAGGTGACGCCTAAATCGCCGCGCAGGATACCGCCCAGCCAGTTTACGTACTGCTGCGGCAGCGGATCGTTCAGGCCGAGATGCTGACGCGCCGCCTCAACCGCCTCAATCGGCGCGTCAGGTCCGGCGTAGATACGCGCCGGATCGCCGGGCAGCAGCTTGATAAAGCCGAAGACCAGCAGCGAAACCACCAGCAGCACCGGAACCATCTCCAGCAGCCGACGCAGGATGTATGCGAACATAACCTTCCTTTTTGCAGTGCCGTTCGGCGTTATTTAAAAGCGGCCTGATTAAAGAGCAGATTGCCGTCCGGCAGCATCGATACGCCGCTCAGCTTCGCCGTTTTGCCGACCAGATTGTCTGGCGTGCCGAGGAAGGCGACAGGCGCATCTTGCCACAGCAGCGTCTGCGCGTCGGCGTAGGCGGTCGCGCGCTTCGCCGGCTCGGCGGTCGCCAGACCGCCAGCGATCGCCTTATCCACCGCCGGATTGCTGTAGTAGGAGACGTTGTATGAGGTCGGCACCCAGGATTCGCTGGCGAACAGCGGACGCAGCGCCCAGTCGGCATCGCCGGTCGATGTAGACCAGCCG
Organism: Pantoea phyllosphaerae; assembly: GCF_051025595.1. Lineage (NCBI taxonomy): Bacteria > Pseudomonadati > Pseudomonadota > Gammaproteobacteria > Enterobacterales > Erwiniaceae > Pantoea > Pantoea phyllosphaerae. The sequence continues at coordinate 34,305 of NZ_JBPFDE010000006.1, read as the reverse complement.
CCGTAGTAGAGATCGTACTCGGCCTGTTTGGGATCCTTTACGCCCCACAACCTGGCGTTGCGCGTGCCGGAATCCATCGGCGTCACGGCGACGCGAATGCCGACGGTCGCCAGCTGCGCCTTAAGGAACTGCGCGGCGCGGACGCTGGCGGTAGCATTGGTGCACCAGAGCTTAAGATCGAGGCCGTTCGGATAGCCCGCCGCCGCAAGCAGGGCTTTCGCCTCTTCCGGCGCGTAGCGATAGTTCGGCGCGCGCTGTTTTTGATAGAACTGCACCCCGGCAGGGATCGCCGAGGTGGCGGGCGTGCCCATTCCGGCAAACCCCACTTTCAGCCACAGCTCGCGGTTGATGGCGTAGTTGATCGCCTGACGTACGCGCACGTCAGCCAGCGGCTTGTGCTGAGTATTGATCGCCATGTAGTAGAGATAGATGCTGGGATCGCGCTGGATCGCCAGCCTGCTGTCGCTCTGCACCGCGCCGGTAAGATCGGACGGCAGCGGATAGATCGCGTCCACCTGGCCCGACTTCAGCGCCGCAACCCGCGTGGCGTCTTCCGGGCTGGGCGAGAAGATCACGCGATCCACCTTCGGCCAGCCCTTGTTCCAGTAGCCGTTGAATTTCGTCAGCGTCACCGCCTTGCCAGGCTGCCACTCCACAAAGGTAAAAGGCCCGGTGCCGACCGGATGCAGACGCAGCTGCGCCTCGTCGGGAAAGGCGTTGAGCACCGTCGGGCTCCACATCACCGCCGACGGGTGCGCCAGGGTGTTGATAAAGGCGCCGAAGGATTCGCTGAGGTCGATTTGCACTTTATTGGGTGCCAGCACGGTGACGCTTTTGATCATGCGGTAAAGGCTATTGCGCTTCAGGCCATTTTTCTGGTCGGCAAGCCGATCAAGGTTAGCCTTCACCGCGTCGGCGTTAAAGGGCGTGCCGTCCTGAAAGGTCACGCCGTCGCGCAGGGTCAGCGTGAACTGCGTGGCGTCGTCGTTGCTGGTATAGCCCGTCGCCAGCCAGGGCGTCAGCGCCATTTTGGCGTCGAACTGGAACAGGCGCTCAAAGATCCCGCTCTGCACCGAATAGCTGATGTTGTCGGAGGTATCATGCGGGTCGAGTCCGGTGATATCGGCGTACATCGAAATACGCAGATCCTGCGCCTGCGCGACGCTGGCCAGAGAGAGCGCGACGGCGAGAGAGGCGCGGCGGAAAAATGGCTTCATAAAGGCTCCTGGTATTGATGAATAGAGGCAATTAATGCTCTTCGGCGACCCAGTGGCTGGGCGCAACCTGGCGATAACGATGTTTACTCACCGTCTCTTTTACGCTGCGTACAGGCGACGGGATCTCTCCGTCGTCGAAACGGCGCGCCGGGCGGTTACGCGGGTCGACCACCGGCACCGAGGCCAGCAGGCGCTGCGTGTAGGGATGCTGAGGCTGATTAAACAGCGACTGCCGCGGGCCGATTTCAACAATCTGGCCGAGATACATCACCGCCACGCGGTTGGCGATGCGTTCGACTACCGCCATGTCATGCGAGATAAAAATCCAGGCGACACCGGTCTGCCGCTGCAAATCCATCATCAGGTTGATGACCTGCGCCTGAACCGACACGTCAAGCGCGGAGACCGCTTCATCGGCAATAATAATTTTGGGTTTAAGCGCCATGGCGCGGGCGATGGCGATACGCTGCCGCTGGCCGCCGGAGAACTCATGAGGATAGCGGCGCGCGTGTTCCGGCAGCAGGCCGACGCTTTCTAACAACGCATCGACCTGCGGCGTCGCTTCGTCGAGCGAGCGCACCAGGCCGTGCAGCAGCAGCGGCTCCGCAATGGTGAAGCCCACGGTCAGGCGAGGGTTGAGCGACGCGTAGGGATCCTGAAACACCATCTGGATTTCACGCCGCAGCGGCTGAAACTGCGCCTCTTTCAGGCTGGCGATTTCGCGGCCGGCGAACAGAATGCTGTCGGCGTCGCCGTCGACCAGTCGCATCAGGGCGCGGCCGGTGGTCGATTTGCCGCAGCCGCTTTCGCCGACGATTGCCAGGGTCTCTCCCGGCCAGAGGGCGAAGTCGATCTGCTCGACCGCATGCACGCGATGCGTCAGCGCGGAAAAAATGCCGCTGCGCACGGGAAAGCGCACGGTCAGGCCGCGCACGTCGAGCAGTGGTTTCTCTTCGTAACGCGCGGTGATATGCGCCTCCTCGGCTGGCGCGTCGCCACGCAGCAGCGGAAAACGCTGCGGCCAGCGCTGGTCGCGCATGTCGCCAGGTTTCGGCACCGCCGCCAGCAGCGCGCGGGTGTAGTCATGCTGCGGCGCGGCAAAGATCGCCTCTACCGGCCCCTGCTCGACGACGTTGCCGCGATACATCACCACCACCCGATCCGCCACTTCGGCGACCACGCCCATGTCATGCGTGATAAACAGCACCGCCATTCCTTTTTCACGCTGCAGCTCGCGCAAAATATGAAGAATGCGCGCCTGCACCGTGACGTCGAGCGCGGTGGTCGGTTCGTCCGCAATCAGCAATTGCGGGTCGCACGCCAGCGCCTGCGCAATCATCACGCGCTGGCGCATACCGCCGGAAAGCGCGTGCGGAAAGCTTTTCATCACCCGATCGACGTCGGCGATGCGCACCTGACGCAGCAGCGACCGCGCGCGCGCCTGCGCGTCGGCGTCGGAGCAGAGCTGATGGTCGCGCAGCGCTTCGGTGAGCTGGTCGCCCACGCGCAGCACCGGGTTGAGCGAGGTCATCGGCTCCTGAAAAATCATCGCCATCTCGCGTCCGCGCAGCCTGCGTCGCTGCTCCGCGCTAAGCCGACTGAGATCACGCGTTTCGCCCGTGCGATCGCGAAAGCGGATCGCGCCGCCGTCGATGCGCGCCGACGCGGACAGCAGACCCATAACCGCCAGCGAGGTCACCGATTTCCCCGACCCGCTTTCGCCGACCACCGCGACGATTTCACCCGGCTGAATGGCGAAAGAAACGTCGTGCAGCGCCTGATGCGCGCCGCTGCGTCCGCGGAAGCTGACGCTGAGATGCTCTATCGCCAGCACCGGCGCGCCGTCCGACCCGGCAACGCTGGCGGCGTCACTCAGGCGAGAAATATCCGTCATCGTTGCTCCATATGCGTTTACAGCCAGATGCGGCCTTGTGAATAGGAAAGGAAAGGCGAACTGTCCGCCGCCAGCCAGATGGGGCCATCCAGATCGACATGCTCTGCCTGCGGCGTGACCAGCAGCGCCGCTTCCATCGCCAGCGAAGAGCCGAGCATGCAGCCCACCATCAGCCGCATGCCCTGCTTTTTCGCCTCCTCGACCATCGCCAGCGCCTCCGTCAAACCGCCGCACTTGTCGAGCTTGATGTTGATCATCTCGTAGCGATCGCGCAGCGCGGCGATATCGCCGCGCGTGTGGCAGCTTTCGTCAGCGCAGAGCGGGATGGGATGGGCGATATGCTGCAAGACGGCATCTGCGCCCGCCGGCAACGGCTGTTCGATCATCGCGATGCGATAAGGCCGCAGCGCGGCAAACAGCGGCGGCAGCTCCAGCCCGCTCCAGGCTTCGTTGGCGTCGACGATCAGCGTCGCGTCAGGCGCGACGGCGCGGATAGCCGCGACTTTTTCCACAATCGCTTCGCGGTCAAGCTTGATCTTGAGGAGCAGCGCGCCGCGTGACACCGCGTCCTGCGCCGCATCAGCCATCTTCTCTACGCTGTCGAGGCTGAGGGTTTCAGCGGTGACGACTGACGGCGGCGCGCTCAGCGCGGCCTGCTGCCACAGCGTCTTTTTCGCCCGCGCGGCGTCCAGCCGCCACAGGGCGCAATCGAGCGCGTTACGCGCCGCACCGGCGTTGAGCTGCGTTTGCAGCGCCTGGTGACTGAGGCCCGCTTCGATCGCCTCTTTCATCGCGTTAAGCTGGGCGTGGACGCTCTCGACGGACTCGTTGTAACGCGGCGTCGGCGTGCATTCGCCGTGACCGATAAAGCCGTCCTGCTCCAGCGTGACGCGGATCACCGCCACGGCGGTGCGGGTGCCGCGCGCGATGGCGAAAGGCCGCGCCAGCGGCAGCGTGAGGAGTTCAGTCAGCATGCGGCGCATCTTAGCCTCGCTCTTTTAACAGCGTAGCGATCGCATCAATGCCGAAACGCACCGGATCCGTCGCCGGCACGTCGAAGGTTTCGCTGAGCTGCGTGCAATAGTCGCGCGCTTCTTCTTCGCTGAAGTTAGAGGTATTAATCGCGAAACCAGCCAGCTGCGGGTTGTCGCTGGTGACCTGCGCCGCGCGCAGATTGGCTTCCACACACTCCGCCAGCCCCACCATCGGCTGATGAGGCAAATGACGCATATGAGGCCGCCCCATCTCATGACACATCACCAGCCAGTGCGGCTGCGCGCCGTGGATTAACCCCATGCTGACGCCTGCGTAGGAGGGATGAAACAGCGAGCCTTGCCCTTCAACGATATCCCAGTGGTCGTCATCATTAGCTGGCGATAACGCCTCCGCGGCGCCGGCGATAAAATCGGCGATGACGGCGTCAATAGCGATACCTTCGCCAGCAACCAGAATGCCGGTCTGGCCGGTAGCGCGAAAGTCCGCCTTCATGCCCTGCGCGCGCATCGCGGCTTCCAGCGCCAGCGAGGTGTACATTTTGCCGACCGAGCAGTCGGTTCCGACGGTTAACACCCGTTTTCCGCTGCGCTTTTTGCCGCTGCCGACATTAAGTTTCGGCCGCATATGACGGATATCGAACAGCTCGACGCCGTGCGCCTCTGCCAGCGCCACCAGCTCCGGCTCGTCTGCCAGACGATGATGCAGGCCGCTCGCCACGTTCATGCCTGCTTTGATGGCGGCGATAACGCTTTCCAGCCAGTGCTGCGGCAGATAGCCGCCCGCGTTAGCGGTGCCGAGCACCAGCGTTTTCGCGCCGCGCGCCCTGGCCGTAGCGATGTCCAGCTCTTCAAGGCCCAGGGAAACGGTACAGCCCGGCAGACGAATTTCGCCAACGCACTGTTCGGGCCGCCATACCTGAATGCCGCGCGCGGTTTTAGCAGCCAGCGGATCGGTGACGTCGCCAAGAAATAGCAGATAGGGTTGCGGGATAAGCATGATGCGTTCTCTTTCAGACAGGGTTGAGGGTCTGAAACGCACTATTTCACGGTTGGGAAAGCGGGACGAATGCTTGTTTAGCTGCTGGCTATAACCTGCGGCTATAGCGAAAAGCTGAGCTTATGACAGCGACTGAATCGACGCTTTATAGCGGAAAAGAGGCGCAGAGAGGGAAAGAAAAAGCTATGGCGTGAGGGCATCACGGCGCGCTGGCTGCCGTGATTGCCTCAGACGGTATAGAGCGTGAATTATCAGTACATCGCGCCTGGCGGGACATATTTGAAGGTTTCGACGTAAGCGCGGAAAACATATTTCACTAAGCGTTTCATAGAGTACCTGATTCAAAATTTGTTGAAGAAATGCAGCGAAAGTATAGCTTCCGTGCATTTTTCAGGCAATAAATTTTGAACCAGATCACAAAAAACAGATTAACGGGCCAGTAGCGGCTTCAGGAGAAGAGGTTGAGATGCTGAATGAGGATGGTGCAGCCAATCGAAATCAACACCACACCGCCGAGCACTTCTGCCCATTTACCCAGCACCGGTCCGACTAAACGTCCCACCAGCACGCCGGTGGTCGCCATGATGGTGGTCGCCATGCCGATGGTCAGCGCGGTGGCGATAATATTGACCTGCAGAAAGGCCAGGCCTACGCCGACGGCCAGCGCATCAAGGCTGGTGGCAACCGCCGTGGCTGCCAGCACCATAAAGCCGTGACGCTGCGGCGCTTCACACGGCTCTGCCGTCGCCGTCTGGCGAAAACCTTCCATCATCATGCGCCCGCCGAGAAACGAGAGCAGGAAGAAGGCGACCCAGTGATCCCAGGCCATCACATAGCGGCTGGCGGCAAGACCGGCAGCCCAGCCGATCAGCGGCGTCAGCGCTTCAATGGCGCCAAAAATCAGGCCGGTGCGCAGCGCCTCTTTGAATCCGGGACGATGCAGCGCAGCGCCTTTACTCAGCGCTGCGGCAAAGGCATCCATCGACATGCCGAAGGCAAGGATCAGAGTTGCGATAAAAGTCATAATGGCCAGTGTCAGGGTAAAAAGCGTTCAGACGCCCGCTTTTTGCCGCAATAACGGTTCAGTCTGGTAAAAGTGCGCGCAGTCTATCACGCATCATGCCTGATAAAAAGACAATAAAATCATGGGTTTAAGTATAGCAAAGGCTATAACTTTTATCGTTCGCTATGTTTTGCCGCTAAGTTAATGGTACTTAAGCCTTTTCTCAAGGCGCAATGCGCCCTTCAGGCGTGTGGCCGCCTCGGGGATTGAACCCTGGCGGAGATTGCCGGAAAATGGCCGCGCTGATTAATGCGGAACCTGCTAATGAAAAATCCTTTTGAATCTCTGATTATCCCCGGCGGCATCTTGCTGCTTGGCTTTCTCTCTGCGCTGCTGCTGCCTGCGCCCAATTTTGGTCTGACGATGGCCAGAAGCCTGACTCAGCGGCTGCACCTGCAGGACATCAACCAGCTTTACACCCTCATCTTCTGCGTCTGGTTTCTGCTGCTGGGCGTGGTGGAGTTCTGTGCGATCCGTTTTATCTATCGCCGCTGGTTTCGCTCGTAATGCGCTGCCCGCCGCTGCGGCTATGGGCCGAGCGCGGGCTGGCAGCACTCACAAAAATGTAACATTACTTTTACAGAATCGGCTGAAAAACCCCTCGTCGTGAAAAATTCTTTATCAAGCCATTTTTCATTAACCGATTAAAATCAAAAACTTATAATATAAGCCACTTTTTGCCCTTCTCCATGCAATGCACTACTTTCGTGCGTTTACGCAACATCATATCCGGTTAACCTGCTAATTTTTCGATAAAAAATCCCTTATGGCCGCCCGCCTGAGATGATTAATTCTTATGCTGAATCATTTCTGCATTTAAAAAATAAACAAATGTTTAATTCAGAGGCGAGAATGTTATATTCAACAGACAAAGCATAACGTGCAGTTAACCTGCATCCCGCTTAAACGAACCTGTGTCTTAACCTTTGAGAAATAGCGCAACGCGCTCCCCAGAAGCGCGACTATTTCGCCTGCGAACCTGTTGAGCATCAGGTCAACAGAGAGAGGAGATGTCGCCTCATGAGCAAAACAGCTGTAAACCTTACGCTCGCAACGAGCGCCGTTGGCATGGAAAAACCGCAGATGTCCGAGCGTAAAGATGTTGATGTGCTGCTGATTGGCGCAGGCGTCATGAGCGCGACGCTGGGCGCCTGGCTGCAGGATCTGGAGCCCGACTGGACCATTGAAATGGTCGAGCGTCTCGGGAGCGTGGCGGAAGAGTCCTCCAACGGCTGGAATAACGCCGGGACCGGCCATGCCGCGCTGGCGGAGCTGAACTATACGCCGTTAAAGGCGGATGGCAGTATCGACATCAGCAAGGCGTTAGCCATTAATGAATCCTTCCAGGTTTCCCGTCAGTTTCTGGCCTGGCAGGTTCAGAAGGGCCGCCTGCACTCGCCCGAACGCTTTATCAACAGCACGCCGCACATGAGTTTTGTCTGGGGCGAAGAGAATGTGGCTTTCCTGCGTAAGCGCTACCAGGCGCTGCAGAAAAGCACGCTGTTCCGCGGCATGGCCTACTCCGAAGATCCGCAGCAGATTGCCGAGTGGATCCCGCTGGTGATGAAAGGACGCGATCGCCGCCAGAAAGTCGCGGCGACCTGGACCGAGATGGGCACAGACGTCAATTTTGGCGAAGTGACGCGTCAGCTGATCGCTTCGCTGGAGAAGCATCCCGGCTTCCGCCTGCGTCTGCGTCAGGAAGTGCGCGACCTGAAGCGCCTGAGCGACGGCCGCTGGCAGGTGACGCTGCATTCGCTGGCCACGGGCGAGAGCCGCGTGTTAACGGCGAAAAACGTCTTTATCGGCGCGGGCGGCGCGGCGCTGCCGCTGCTGCAGAAGAGCGGCATTCCGGAAGTCAGCGGCTACGCCGGTTTCCCGGTCGGCGGCTCCTTCCTCGTGACCGAGAACCCGGACGTGGTGCGCCAGCATATGGCGAAGGTCTACGGCAAAGCCTCCGTCGGCGCGCCGCCGATGTCGGTGCCGCACGTCGACACGCGCGTGCTGGACGGCAAAAGAGTGCTGCTGTTCGGCCCGTTCGCCACCTTCTCCACCAAATTTCTTAAGCAGGGTTCGCTGCTCGATATGTTCGGTTCGATGAACAGCGGCAACCTGCTGCCGATGATGAACGTCGGGCTGAAGAATTTCGATCTGGTGAAATATCTGGTCGATCAGGTGCTGCAGAGCGACGCCGACCGCATGGACGCGCTGCGCACCTATGTGCCGGACGCGCATCCCGACGACTGGCGTCTGGTGACCGCCGGCCAGCGCGTGCAGATCATTAAGAAAGAGGCCAAAGAGGGCGGCGTGCTGCGACTCGGCACCGAAGTCGTCACCTCGGCAGACGGCTCGATTTCCGCCCTGCTCGGCGCCTCGCCCGGCGCGTCGACCGCCGCGCCGATTATGCTGGAGCTGATGGCGAAAGCCTGGCCGGAGCAGATGGCGTCGACAGAATGGCAGAACCGCATTCGCGCGGTGGTGCCCTCCTGGGGCCGCAAGCTCAACGGCGACGTGACGCTGACGGAGAAAGTGCTGGCGGATACCAGCCGCGTGCTGAAACTCGCCTATGCGCCGCCGGTGACGCCGAACGCCGCCAACGACGAAGCGCGCGAGACCGCGCACGTTGTCGGCAAGTAATACGGTTTTGCTGATAAAAGCCTCGCTGATGCGGGGCTTTTTTGTTTTTCGCTGCGATACCTGAACAGGGAGTGTCAACCGATCGCAAAGCGGTAAATACGCCCCCCCTGCCAGCCCGTCGCCTGGTCGAGTCGCGCATTCTCTATTAGGGTTAATGGAACGCTTTTTTCCTTCACCTTTCGCTAACCAGGAGAATGCCCGATGTCAGATTTGACCGCTGCCAGTGAGTTACGCCTGCTGGATCGCTACTGGCGCGCCGCCAACTACCTTTCCGTCGGGCAGATTTACCTGATGGCGAATCCGCTGCTGCGCGAGCCGCTTCAGCCGGAACATATCAAGCCTCGTCTGCTGGGGCACTGGGGCACCACGCCCGGCCTCAACTTTATCTACGCGCATCTTAACCGCATCATCCGCCAGCGCGACCTGAATATGATCTATATCTGCGGCCCTGGCCACGGCGGGCCCGGCATGGTGGCCAACACCTGGCTGGAGGGCAGCTACAGCGAAATTTATCCGCACGTCAGCCAGGATGCCGAAGGCATGCAGCGTCTGTTTAAGCAGTTTTCGTTTCCCGGCGGCATTCCGAGCCACGCCGCGCCGGAAACGCCGGGATCGATTAACGAAGGCGGCGAACTCGGCTATTCGCTGTCGCACGCCTTTGGCGCCGCCTTCGATAATCCGGATCTCATCGTGCCCTGCGTCATTGGCGACGGCGAGGCGGAGACCGGCCCGCTGGCGTCGAGCTGGCACGGCATTAAGTTCCTCAATCCCCAGCGCGACGGTGCCGTGCTGCCGATTCTGCACCTTAACGGCTACAAAATTGCTAACCCTACTATCCTGGGACGCGCCAGCGACGACGATCTGCAGCAGCTGTTCCGCGGCTACGGCTACGAGCCGCTGTTCGTCAGTGGGCATGAGCCGGAGAAGATGCATCAGCTGATGGCGGATACGCTGGAGCACGCCTTTGATCAAATCGCCGCTTACCAGCAGGCGGCGCGCGCGGGCGGTGAGCAGGAAGGCGTTCCACGCTGGCCGATGATTATTATGCGCAGCCCCAAAGGCTGGACCGGCCCGCAGGAGGTTGATGGCAAAAAGGTTGAAGATTTCTGGCGCGCCCATCAGGTGCCGGTCGCCGCCTGCCGCGAGGACGCGGGACATCGCCAGATTCTGGAGCAGTGGCTGCGCAGCTATCAGCCAGAAGAGCTGTTCGACGAACAGGGTCGATTGAAGCCGGAGCTGCGCGCGCTGGCACCGCAGGGCGATAAACGCATGGGCGCCTCGCCCTACGCCAATGGCGGTCTGCTGCGCCGCGAGTTGAATACCCCCGATATCCGCGAATTCGCCCTTGACGTCAAAGAACCTGGCTCACAGCTGGCGCAGGCTACCGAGCAGTTTGGCCGCTACCTGACGGAGATTTTTGCGCGCAACCAGCATAACTTCCGCCTGTTCGGCCCTGATGAAACCGCCTCGAACCGCCTGACGCCGGTCTTTGACGTCACCAGCCGCACCTGGATGGAGCCGGTGAAGCCCTACGACGAGCAGCTGGCGCGCGATGGCCGCGTGATGGAAATCCTCAGCGAACACCAGTGTCAGGGCTGGCTTGAGGGCTATCTGCTGACCGGCCGTCACGGCCTGTTCAACTGTTACGAAGCCTTTATCCATATTGTCGATTCGATGTTCAATCAGCACGCCAAGTGGCTGAAGGTGACGCGCAAGCTCGGCTGGCGCAAGCCGGTCTCTTCGCTGAACTATCTGCTCTCTTCGCACGTCTGGCGCCAGGATCACAACGGCTACAGCCATCAGGATCCTGGCTTTATGGATCACGTCGCCAATAAAAAAGCGGATATCGTCCGCATCTATCTGCCGCCGGACGCCAATACGCTGCTGTGGGTCGGCGATCACTGCCTGCGTACCTGGGACCGCATCAACGTTATTGTGGCGGGCAAGCAGCCGTCGGCGCAGTGGCTGGATATGGAGAGCGCCATCGCACACTGCGAGGCGGGCATGGGCGAATGGCGCTGGGCGGGCACCACGCCGGAAGGCGAAGAGCCGGACGTGGTGATGGCGTGCGCCGGCGACGTGCCGACGCTGGAGACGCTGGCGGCGGTGGATCTGCTGCGCGGCTATCTGCCCGACCTGCGGATCCGCGTGGTGAACGTGGTCGACTTGATGGCGCTTCAAACGCAGGAGCAACATCCGCACGGCAAAAGCGAGGAGGCGTTTGACGCGCTCTTTACGCTCGACAAGCCGGTGATCTTCGCCTTCCACGGCTATCCGGCGCTGGTGCATCGTCTCACCTGTCAGCGCAGCAACCATCGTAATTTCCACGTGCGCGGCTTTAACGAAGAGGGCACCACCACCACGCCGTTCGATATGACCGTGCTGAACGAGCTGGACCGCTATCACCTGGCGCAGGAGGCGATCCTGCGCGTGCCTGGCCTGGCGGATCGCCATCCGGAACTGCTGGACGATTTGCAGGAGCGCATCGCCGAGCATCATCGCTACGTGCGGGAATATGGCGAGGATGTGCCGGAAGTGCGCGGCTGGAAATGGCCGTCGGAAACCGGTGCTGGCGCGCCCGATTAACGCAGGGCGCCCGCCAGCATCCATAACGTGGTGGCGACCAGCGACAGCGCCATGACGCCGTTGAAGAGACGACGCTTCCACGGCGTCTGCAGATGCAGGCCCAGCCGATCGCCCAGCGCCGCCCAGATGAAAACGCAGGGCAGGTTGACCAGCGCGAAGCCGAGCATCACCGGCAGCAGCCCGCTCTGTGCGCTCCACAGCAGCGCCACGTTGGTCGCCATCAGCCAGGCTTTGGGATTGACCGCCTGAAAGGCGATGGCACCGGCGACGGTCATCGGCCGCGCCTTTTCCCGCTGGGTCGGCGCGCCTGCCCGCCACAGCTTCCACGACAGCCAGAGCAGGTAGGCGCAGCCCGCCAGCGTCAGCGGCAGCCGGACGGCACTCATCCAGCTCAGCAGCCACTCCAGCGCCAGCACCGCCAGCGCGGTTTGCAGCAGACAGCCCAGCAGCACACCGGAGATCATCGGCAGCGTGCGCCGCAGGCCGAAATTGACACCGGAGGTCGCCAGCAGCAGGTTGTTGGGACCAGGCGTGATGGACATCACGGTGACGTAGCTGAAAAAAGCGGGATCGAGCATGGCGGCGTTCTCGTTTATTAAACAGAACCCTATGCTAGAACGCGAAAAGGATTGGTAACAGAGACACAAAATCACTATTGTCATGGTTACAGTTCTTAATTTTAACTATTGTACCCATGACTTGCGGAGGCTTTTGTGTCCCTTTCTCCTTCAGCCGATCGGCCGCTCTATTATCAGCTTGCAGAGAGCTTCGCCGAGGCGATTCATCAGGGCACGCTGAAGCCCGGCAAGCGTCTGCCTGCCATTCGCCGCGTGGCGCAGACCCATCAGGTCAGCATCAATACCGTACTGAACGCCTGGCAGCTACTGGAGGATCGCGGCCTTATCGAGGCGCGTCCGCAGTCAGGCTACTATGTGCGCAGCGTGCTGCCCGCCCTGACGCAGCCGGTTCCGCATCGCGCCCGCATCAAAGATCCGAGCAGCGAAAAGCTCGATCTTATCGAGCAGGTGTTCGCAGCGCAGAACCATCCCGACTACGTCAATATTTCGCTGGCCTGCCCGCAGGATGGCGAGCTCTATCCGTCGGCGCGCCTCGCGCGCATTACCGCCTCGCTGCTGCGACGCAATCCCGATTTGATCGGCCGCTATGCGCTTCCGCCTGGTAGTGAGCGCTTACGGGAGGAGATTGCGCGCCGCGCGCTGCATGCGGGCATGTCGCTGACCAGCGACGCGATCACCCTGACCCACGGCTGTATGGAGGCGCTGCAGCTGGCGCTGCGCGCGGTGACGCAGCCCGGAGACTGCGTCGGGCTGGAGTCGCCGACCTACTTTTTCCTCTTTCCGCTGCTGGCGTCGCTGGGGCTGAAGGCGCTGGAGATTCCGACCGATCCGCAGCACGGCCTTTCGCTCGACGCGCTGGAGATGCTGCTGCAGGAGAAGCGCATCCAGGCGCTGATCGCCATGCCGAGCGCGCAGAATCCGCTGGGCTGCTGCATGTCGCGCCAGAACAAGCAGCGCCTGGCAAAGTTAGTAAATACTTACAACATTCCGCTGCTGGAAGATGGTCTCTATGACGAGCTGCAGTTCGACTGGCCGCTCTCGCCTACCGTTAAGTCGTTCGATTCAGAGGGCTGGGTGATTTACTGCACCAGCTTTACCAAGACGGTGGCGCCGGACTTTCGTATCGGCTGGATCGCCGCCGGCCGCTTCCATGAGGCGATTGCGCGTCTGAAGGCGGTCTCCTCTATGGCGGAGTCCCGGCTGCTGTCGGAGACGCTGGCGGAATTCCTCGCCAACGGCGGCTACGATCACCACCTGCGCACGCTGCGCCGCCGCTACGCCGCCAATATGGATGAGGCGCGCGGCCTGATCGCCCGCTATTTTCCGCAGGGGACGCGCGCCACGCTGCCGCGAGGCGGCTTTGTTTTTTGGGTCGAACTGCCGGAACAGGTGGATACGGTGGCGATGTTCCATCGGCTGCTGCAAGAGCAGATCTGCGTGACGCCGGGCGCGCTCTATTCGCTGAGCGAACGCTACAATCACGCGCTGCGTCTCTCCTGCTGCTATCCCTTCGACGAGCGCTATAGCTGGGCGCTGAAGCGCACCGGCGCGATCGCCTGCGAGCTGGCGGGCCTGGCGCCCGGGCTCGATCAGGGTTTGCCGTTGCGGCCCCAGACCGTGTAGGGATGACGCTCGGTCAGGCGTTCGTAGTAGTTACGCACCGCAGGCAGGCTGGGATGATCCAGCGGGGTTTCATACCAGCGGTTGACCGCCAGCCCGACGCCGATGTCCGCCAGGGTGAAGTTGCGGCCCGCCACATAGCGTCCGGTTTTCTCCAGCTGCTGGTTGAGGATGCCCATGGTGTGCGCCCAGCCTTTGCAGGCCGCCGCCAGCAGACGCGGATCCTGATGCGCCGGCGAGTTGCGCACCAGCGACATAAAAGCGTAGCGCCAGGAGGTGTTGAGTTCGGTGGATTGCCAGTCCATCCATTGATCGACCGGCGCGCGGGCGCGCGGGTTTTGCGGATAGAGCCAGTCGCCTTCATAGGCGTTGGCGAGATAGCGCAGGATGGCGTTCGACTCCCACAGCACAAAGTCGTCGTCGATTAATACCGGGATTAAGGCGTTAGGATTGAGGGCAAGGAATTCCGGCTTGCGCAGCGAGTCAGGCTCGGTGCCCCACTCTTCGCGTTCAAAGTCGAGATCCAGTTCGTCGCAGAGCCAGAGCACTTTACGCACGTTGATTGACGAGTCGCGCCCAAGAATTTTCAGCATAACGGTCTCCTGCAGGAATTGTTAACATATTGATAACCCTGTCAGGCCATAAACGCAAATGTCGGGCGTGGAAATGCCCTGTTGAGAAAGGAGCAATAATGAACGTCGCCTTTAAGCAAGTAGATGTCTTTACCTCGTCCGCGTTTAACGGCAATCCGCTGGCGGTGATTATGGATGCGCAGGGCCTGAGCGACGCCCAGCTCCAGACCATCGCCCGCTGGACGAATTTGTCTGAAACCACGTTCGTGCTGCCGCCGCAGCATCCCGAAGCTGACTATCGCGTGCGCATCTTTACCGTCGAAGGCGAGCTGCCGTTTGCCGGGCATCCGACGCTGGGTACGGCGCATGCGCTGCTGGAAGCGGGCTGGCCGACGAAAAATCCCGGCAAGATGGTGCAGGAGTGCGGCGTCGGCAACGTGACGGTCAGCATCGACGCCGAGGGTTCGCTGGCGTTTGCCGCACCGGATGCGACTATCACGCCCTTCACCGACGCCCTGATGGGCAATGCGCTCGGCTGCGAGCTGTTCGACACCACGCACACGCCCGCCGTGGTCGATATGGGCATCCGCTGGCTGCTGGTCCCGATGATTAGCGCCGAAGCGGTGCTGGCGATTCAGCCCGCCGTCAGCGATCTGCAGCGCCTGATCGCCCACGCGGGCGCGACCGGCGTGATGCCGTTCGGCCCGCTGCCGCACGGCGAGAGCGAGCAGTATGAAGTGCGCGGCCTGCTGGTGGAGAACGGCAGCCTGACGGAAGATCCCATTACCGGCAGCGCCAACGCCTGCCTGGCGCGCTATTTTGCCGCGCAGGGCCAGATGCGGGATTATCGCACCCGCCAGGGCACGGCGATCCGGCGCCAGGGGCGCGTGTCGGTGCGCTACGAAGGCGACCAGATCTGGATTGGCGGCAAGACCGTCACGGTGATTGACGGCACCATCAGGCTGTCGCCATAACGCTGCCGGGCAGGTGACATAAACCCGTCGCAATGTTCAGGGCGTCTCTGCTCGCCCAGCGCGGCAGAGACACATTTGCTTATAACGCCTGGCCGCCCGATGCCTCGATGCGCTGCGCCGTGATCCAGCCGGTTTCTTCGCTGAGGATAGCGCAGATGGCGTCGCCGATATCGTCCGGCTGTCCGACGCGCCCCAGCGCGGTAAGCGCCGCGATAGTGTCGTTAATCTCTTTGTTATCGCGCACGCGCCCGCCGCCGAAGTCGGTCTCGATGGCGCCCGGTGCCAGGATATTGACGCGAGTGCGGCGTTCCCCCAGCTCTTTCGCCTGATACCGCGTCAGCACCTCCATCGCGCCTTTGACGGAGGCGTAAGTCGCCGAGCCGAGATAGGTCATGCGCGTCAGGCCGCTGGAGATATTTAAAATGCGCCCGCCGTCGTTGATCAGCGGCAGCAGTTTCTGCGTCAGGAAATAGGGACCTTTGAAGTGAACGTTAACCAGCGCGTCGAACTCCTCCTCTGTGGTCTCGCTAAATGGCTTATAGTGACCATGTCCGGCGTTGTTGATTAAATAATCAAAGCGCTCGCGCTGCCATGCCGTTTCCAGCGTCTGTTTGACCTGTGCGGCAAAGTCGCTGAACCGGCTGCTGTCGCCGACATCCAGCCGCAGCGCGGCCGCGCGGCCGCCCAGCGCTTCGATGGCTTTTACCACCGCCTGCGCCTCTTCATCATGGCTGCGGTAAGTAAAAAGGATATCAACGCCCTTTTCGGCCAGTTTTAGCGCCGCATTTTTGCCTAAACCACGGTTGGCGCCCGTAATCAGTGCAATTTTATTACTCATGTTTCGATCCTGTTGCAAAATTGAACACCAAATCAGGATATTCCCCAGTAATTGATCTATAAATGCCTGGAAATACGCAGCACTGTTTCATTTACAACAACAATTGGTGAACAACATGGACAAAATTCACGCAATGCAGGTTTTTGTGCGGGTGGCGGAAATGGGCAGTTTTACCCGTGCGGCGGAGAGCCTGGGCCTGCCGAAAGGCAGCGTGTCGCGCCAGCTGCAGGCGCTGGAAAATCAGATGGGCACGCGGCTGCTGCATCGCACCACGCGCCGCGTGCAGCTTACCCAGGATGGGCTGGTCTATTACGATCGCTGTCTGGATCTGCTGTCGATGATCGACGATATGGACAGCCTGTTTCAGCACGATCCCGCTACGCTGAGCGGCAAGCTGCGCGTCGATATGTCAGTGGCGATGGCGACCGGCTTTATCCTGCCGCGTCTGCCGGAGTTTTTGCAGCACTACCCCGGCGTGGAAATCGAACTCAGCAGCAGCGACCGCATGGTGGATGTGATCCGCGAAGGCTTTGACTGCGTAATTCGCGTCGGCGAGCTAAAGGATTCCGGCCTGATCGCGCGAAAAATCGGCACCTATACCTTGATTAACTGCGCCAGCCCTGGCTACCTTTCCCGCTTCGGCATGCCGACGCGGCTGGAGGAGCTCTCGTCGCACGCCATGGTGCACTACACGCAGCAGCTCGGCCAGCCCTCGCCCGGCTTTGAGTATTTTGACGGCAGGCAGTGCCACTACGTGCAGACCGGCGGCGTCGTGACGGTCAACAGCACGGAAACCTATCGCGCCGCCTGCCTGGCGGGGCTGGGCATTATTCAGGTGCCAGCGATGGGTATCTACCCGCTGCTGGAGTCTGGACAGCTGGTGGAAGTGCTGCACGCCTTCCCGGCGAAGCCGATGCCGATCTCTCTGCTCTACCCTCATCGGCGCAATGTGGCGCGGCGCGTGCGCGTGTTTATGGAGTGGCTGAGTCAGGTGTTGCAGGAGTATGTCACCTGAGCGGCTATAATTGCCTTTTCAAGTAAAGCAGGATGATAACTGTCTATGACGGACAAACAGGAAAACCCGACCAGTTCCGAGCAACCTAAGCCGCTGATCGATATTCAGACCGGCAACAAAACTGTTGATGGCTCGATTCGTCGCGTATCGCGTTTTGCAGCCTGGTTTCAGGCGATTCCGGCAGTGGCGCACTTTATTCGCGCGCTGGAGCGCTTTAACGATCGTCTGGGCAGCCAGTTTGGGGCGGCTATTACCTACTTCTCGTTTTTGTCGCTGATTCCGATCCTGATGGTCTCTTTCGCCGCCGTGGGGTTCGTGCTGGCATCGAACCAGGATCTGCTGTCGGATCTGATCAATAAGATCGTTAACAGCATCAGCGATCCTACGCTCGCCACCACGCTGAAAAATACGGTGAACACCGCTATCCAGCAGCGCGCCACGGTCGGCATCACCGGTTTGCTGCTGGCGCTCTACTCCGGCATCAACTGGATGGGCAATTTGCGCGAAGCGGTGCGCGCCCAGTCGCGCGACGTCTGGGAACGCAAGCCGGACGATCAGGAGAAGTTCTGGAAAAAGTATCTGCGCGACCTGATTTCGCTGATCGGCCTGATGCTGGCGCTGGTGATTACCCTTTCGCTGACCTCTATCGCTGGCGCAGCGCAGGCGGCGATTGTCAACGCGCTGGGGCTGGCGGATATCGAGTGGCTGCGCCCGGTAATGACCGCCATCGCGCTCTCGATTTCGATTATGGCCAACTATCTGCTGTTCCTGTGGATTTTCTGGATCCTGCCGCGCCACAAGCCGCGCAAGAAAGCGCTGTTTCGCGGCACGCTGCTGGCGGCTATCGGCTTTGAGATCATCAAGTTCGTGATGACGCTGACGCTGCCGAAGCTGGCCACCTCGCCTTCCGGCGCAGCCTTCGGCTCTGTGCTTGGGCTGATGGCGTTCTTCTACTTCTTCGCCCGTTTGACGCTCTTCTGCGCCGCCTGGATTGCTACTGCGAAGTATAAAGACGATCCGCAGATGCCGGATTCGCGCCGCGCCTCGCGTCATCAGGTGTAATAAAAGGTTACCGGCAGCGGAAAATTTCCCCCTTCGGCTATTTTTTAATCATCCAGCAGGATGAATAGCTGAAGGGTCACTTTTATTTCCCCCTTTTATAGAGATTCTCGCTGCAAAAGGCGGGCTTCTCCCTGCCTTAATCCGCGCATTCCAGTACGACACAAATTATTCACTTTTTCGCCGAAAAAGCCCGTTCTGGCGCGGTTTATCAGCGTTGAATGCGGCATGCCAGGTGCGTAATATTCCTGGTCTCTATTTACAATTAAGAAACAGTTATGCAAGCCTCCATCACAGAACCCCTGAAAAAGTCACAAGACGAAACGCCGGTCAATTCGCGCGGCAAGGTCGTGGTGGCCTCGCTGGTCGGCACCGCCATCGAATTCTTCGATTTCTATATCTACGCCACGGCGGCGGTGATTGTCTTTCCACATATTTTCTTCCCGCAGGGCGACAATACCGTGGCGACGCTGCAGTCGCTGGCGACCTTCGCTATCGCCTTCGTGGCGCGCCCGATCGGCTCCGCCCTTTTCGGCCACTTCGGCGACCGCGTGGGCCGTAAGGCGACGCTGGTGGCCTCGCTGCTGACGATGGGCGTCTCTACCGTAATTATCGGCCTGCTGCCGGGCTATCAGTCGATTGGCGTTGCGGCGCCGCTGCTGCTGGCGCTGGCGCGCTTTGGCCAGGGGCTCGGCCTCGGCGGCGAATGGGGCGGCGCGGCGCTGCTGGCGACGGAAAATGCGCCGGCGAAAAAGCGCGCGCTCTACGGCTCTTTTCCGCAGCTCGGCGCGCCGATCGGCTTCTTCTTCGCCAACGGCACCTTTCTGCTGCTCTCCTGGCTGCTGACCGACGAGCAGTTTATGCAGTGGGGCTGGCGCGTGCCCTTTATTCTCTCGGCGGTGCTGGTGATTATCGGCCTCTATGTGCGCGTGTCGCTGCACGAAAGCCCGGTGTTCGCGAAGGTGCAGAAAGAGAAGAAGCAGGTGCGGGTGCCCATTGCTGCGCTGTTGAGCAAGCATCTCACCGCGACCATTCTCGGCACCTTTATCATGCTGGCGACCTATACGCTGTTCTACATTATGACGGTCTACTCGATGAGCTACGGCACCGCGCCGGCGCCTGCGGGCCTCGGCTTCTCGCGCAACAGCTTTCTGTGGATGCTGATGATGGCGGTGATCGGCTTCGGCGTCATGGTGCCGATCGCCGGTCTGCTGGCGGATCGCTTTGGCCGCCGTAAGACCATGATCACCATTACGCTGATGATTATCGCTTTCGCCTTTTTGTTCCCGGCAATGCTCGGTTCCGGTTCGCAGGCGCTGGTAATGGCCTTTCTGCTGCTCGGCCTGAGCGTGATGGGGCTGACCTTTGGTCCGATGGGCGCGCTGCTGCCGGAGCTCTTCCCGACCGAAGTGCGCTATACCGGCGCCTCTTTCTCCTACAACCTGTCGTCGATTCTTGGCGCCTCGGTTGCGCCCTATATCGCCACCTGGCTGAACGCCCACTACGGCTTGCAGGCGGTAGGCTACTACCTGGCATCCATGGCGGCGCTGACGCTGATTGCGCTCATCGCCTGTAAAGAGACGCGCCATCAGACGCTATACGAAGCGGTGTAAGCGAAATCAGGAAACCCGGCTAAGGCCGGGTTTTTTGTCATGGTATAGTTCCTGCTGTTTCGGTATGCAGGAAAAGAATGATGGCAACGGCAGCGCACCTGATTAGCAATAACCTTCCCAGCGTTAAACAACTTCAGTGCTTTCTTGCCGTCGCATACGAGCTCAATTTCCGGCGTGCCGCCGAGCGTCTCAACATGACTCAACCACCCCTGACGCGTCACATCCAGAGCCTGGAAGCGCTGCTCCACCAGCCGCTCTTTAGCCGCAGCACGCACGCGGTGAGCCTGACCGAGGGCGGGCGCGCGCTGGTCCCCAGAGCGGAGCGAATTCTTGCCGATCTTGACGCCCTCAGCGCCGGTTCTCTTTCCCGCCCGCATCGTCTGCGCATTGGGCTCACCCGCACGCTGGACTTTACGCGCATACCGCCTGTCGCCGCGCGGCTGGCGCAGCTGGATGCCGGCGACGAAATCGACTCGCCCGATCTGACCTCTGCCCGGCTGCTGCAGTGTCTGGCGCAGAACCGGCTCGATCTGGTGCTGACCGGAGAGAAAGGCGCTGGCGAGCATGAGAACGTCCGCTATCACTGGATCTGCCGTGAGCCTCTGCTTATCGCACTGCCAGCCTCGCATCCCGCCAGCCGACAGCCGCAGGTTTCGCTCGACGCGGTCAGCGATCTGCCGCTGTTCTGGTTCGCCAGGCGCGCCAATCCCGCCTTCTTTGATAAGTGCAAACAGGTTTTCGCAAAGCTGAAGACGCCGCTGAAAAAGATCAACGAGCCCTACGACTCGCTGACGATGCTGGCGCATATCGCCCGCGGCAAAGGATTCGCCCTGCTACCGCAGTCAAAGTGCGCCTTTAATCAGGCAGGATTGTGCTACCGGCCGCTGCGCGGCGACCAGGCGCAGCAGCTGCATATCGACGTTTACGCCGCCACGCGCCGCGACGACGCGCGTCCGGCGCTTCTTCAGGCGCTGGAGAAGCTCAGCAACGGCGCGCCCTGATACCTTTTCAGCATCACAAAAACGGCAATTCCCTGCTGCTGCGCCTGGTGGAAGAATCAGACCAGGACAACAGGAGGCATGATGAAAACCCGTTACTTAGCAAAAAACCTGGAGGTCAGCGCCATCGGCTACGGTGCGATGGGCCTGAGCGAATTCTACGGCGCGGCGGATGATGCGCAGTCGCTGCGTGTTTTACACAAACTTATCGAGCTGGACCAGACCTTTATCGATACGGCGGATCAGTATGGCCGCGGCCACAATGAGAGGCTTATCGGGCAGTTCCTGGCCGGGCTGGATAGCGCCACGCGCGGCAAAATGAAAGTCGCGACCAAGTGCGGCATCGAGCGCGCGGCCGATGAGGCTTACAGCCGCACCATCAACAACCAGCCGGACTATATTACCCGCTGCTGCCACGCCTCCCTGAAGCGGCTTGGCGTCGAGCGCATCGACCTCTTCTATCTTCATCGCGTCAGCCAGGCGACGCCGGTTGAAGAGAGTATGGCGTGCCTGAGCGGCCTGGTGAAAGAGGGAAAGATAAACCATATCGGGCTGTGCGAAGTCTCGGCCGCCACGCTGCGCCGCGCGCACGCCGTGCATCCTGTGGCCGCCCTGCAGACGGAATATTCGCTCTGGACGCGCGACGTTGAGGAGGCGATTCTGCCAGCGGTTAAGGCGCTGGATATCGGGCTCGTCGCCTACTCGCCGCTGGGCCGCGGTTTTCTGACCGGCAAATACCTCCGCAACAGCGACTTCGCCGAAGGCGACTTCCGTAAAAACAACGGGCGCTTTCAGCAGGAGAGCCTCGATCATAATGCCGCGCTGCTGAACGCAGTGCGGCCGCTGGCGGAGAAGTACCGCTGCACGTCAGGCCAGATCGCGCTCGCCTGGCTGCTGGCGCAGTACGCTAAGCTGGTGCCGATCCCCGGCACCAAACAGATCGGCTACCTGGTGGAAAATGCGCAGGCAGCAGAGATAGCGCTGGAAGAAGCGGACGTGGCGCTGCTCAACACGCTTCACCAGCGCGTTCAGGTACAGGGCGCGCGCTATACCGAGGAAGGCATGAAGGGGGTAAATGCCTGATGTGAAAAACCCCGGCAGGCCGGGGTTTTTTAGTGCTGAATAAAGTGGCGCGCCTGGCTTAGCTGGCGACAGCGATACGCTTCATATCGGTCATATAGCCGCGCAGTTTACGGCCAACCGCTTCGATCGGATGCTGGCGAATCGCTTCGTTGACGTCGCGCAGCTGCGCGTTATCTACCTGCGTGCCTTCGATCGCTTTACCCAGGTCGCCCGGCTGCAGCGTGGTCATAAACTCTTTCAGCAGCGGCACCGCGGCGAAGGAGAAAAGATAGTTGCCGTATTCTGCAGTGTCGGAGATGACCACGTTCATTTCATACAGACGCTTACGCGCGATGGTATTGGCAATCAGCGGCAGCTCGTGCAGCGATTCATAATAGGCGGACTCTTCGATAATACCCGCGTCGACCATGGTTTCGAACGCCAGCTCAACGCCCGCTTTCACCATCGCCACCATCAGAACGCCTTTGTCGTAGTACTCCTGCTCGTCGATTTTGCCGTCAAACTGCGGCGCGGTCTCAAACGCGGTTTTGCCGGTCTCTTCGCGCCAGGTCAGCAGGTTTTTATCGTCGTTGGCCCAGTCAGCCATCATGCCGGATGAGAATTCGCCGGAGATGATATCGTCCATGTGCTTCTGGAACAGCGGCGCCATGATCGCTTTCAGCTGCTCTGACAGCGCATAAGCACGCAGTTTCGCCGGGTTAGAGAGGCGATCCATCATCAGGGTGATGCCGCCGAACTTCAGGGATTCGGTGATGGTTTCCCAGCCGAACTGGATCAGTTTTTCGGTGTAGGCCGCATCATGACCTTCCGCCACCAGCTTGTCGAAGCAGAGCAGTGAGCCCGCCTGCAGCATGCCGCACAGAATGGTCTGCTCGCCCATCAGGTCGGACTTCACTTCCGCAACGAAAGAGGATTCCAGCACGCCTGCGCGGTCGCCGCCGGTGGCCGCGGCCCAGGCTTTGGCGATCGCCATGCCTTCACCTTTCGGATCGTTTTCCGGATGCACCGCGATCAGCGTTGGCACGCCGAAACCGCGCTTGTACTCTTCGCGCACTTCGGTGCCCGGGCATTTCGGCGCCACCATTACCACGGTGATGTCTTTACGGATGGTTTCGCCCACTTCAACGATATTGAAGCCGTGCGAGTAGCCGAGCGCCGCGCCGTCTTTCATCAGCGGCTGTACCGCCTGCACCACCGCAGAGTGCTGTTTGTCCGGCGTCAGGTTAACCACCAGGTCGGCCTGCGGAATCAGCTCTTCATAGGTGCCGACTTTGAAGCCGTTTTCGGTAGCCTTGCGCCAGGAGGCGCGCTTCTCGGCGATCGCTTCGGCGCGCAGCGCATAGGAGACATCCAGACCGGAATCACGCATGTTCAGGCCCTGGTTAAGGCCCTGCGCGCCACAGCCCACGATGACCACTTTCTTCCCTTTCAGGAAGCTGGCGCCGTCGGCGAATTCATCGCGCGCCATAAAGCGACATTTGCCTAACTGCGCTAACTGGTTGCGCAGATTCAGTGTGTTGAAGTAGTTAGCCATGGGGCACTCCGGTCAGATGTTGTGTTTGTTTTTGTCCTGTAACGGCGTAACAAGCAGCGCCGCGAATGACCCCATCATATGACAGGAAATCCGTTGCTTAAATTGATATATTAGCAAGGTTACATTGCAATATTTGCAACACTACTTTCGAGGTTAAGGCGTATGGATTTACGAGATCTGAAGCTGTTTCTTCATCTGGCTGAAAGCTGCCACTTCGGCCGCACCGCGCGCGCCATGCATGTCAGCCCCTCAACGCTCTCGCGCCAGATCCAGCGCCTTGAAGAGGATGTGGGGCACGCGCTGTTTCTGCGTGATAACCGCACCGTTGCCCTGACGGAGGCGGGCGAACGCCTGCGCCAGTTCGCGCAGCAGACGCTGCTGCAGTATCAGCAGCTGCGCCACGTGATGGATCTTAACGGTCCGTCGCTGAGCGGCGAGCTACGCCTGTTCTGCTCGGTGACCGCCGCCTATAGTCATTTGCCGCCGATTCTGGATCGCTTCCGCGCCGAGCATCCGCAGGTAGAGATCAAGCTGACCACCGGCGACGCCGCCGACGCCATTGAGATGGTACAGTCCGGCGAGGCGGATCTGGCCATCGCCGGGCGGCCCGAGTCGCTGCCTGCCAGCATCGACTTTACGCCGCTGGGACTCATTCCGCTGGTGCTGATCGCGCCGGCGCTGCCCTGTCCGGTGCGCAGCCAGGCGACGCAGCCGTCGCCCGACTGGGCGCAGATTCCGTTTATCCTGCCCGATCAGGGCCCGGCGCGGCGCGGCATCGATCTCTGGTTTCGACGTCGTCGCATCCCCAATCCGCAGATTTACGCCACGGTTTCCGGTCATGAGGCGATTGTATCGATGGTGGCGCTCGGCTGCGGCATCGCGCTTTTGCCGGACGTGGTGCTGGAGAACAGCCCGGAGCCGGTGCGCAATCGCGTGCTGACGCTGGAGAACGTGGAGTCGGTGGCGCCGCTGGAGCTGGGCGTCTGCGTACAAAAAAAGCGGCTCGGGGAGCCGCTGATTCACGCCTTCTGGCACCTGCTGTAGCTACTGCCCGGCGAGGAAGAAGCGGAACGCCGGGTTGTTGGCTTCATCGTGGAAGTCGTAACCCAGCTCGGTGAGATGCGACTCAAAGCGCGGCTCATTGTCGCCGATTTCAAAAGCCGCCAGCACGCGGCCATAATCGGTGCCGTGGCTGCGGTAGTGGAACAGCGAAATGTTCCAGTGGGTGCCGAGCGTTTGCAGAAACTTCAGCAGCGCCCCTGGCGCTTCGGGGAATTCGAAGCTGAACAGGCGCTCGCGCAGCGGCTTCGACGGGCGTCCGCCGACCATATAGCGCACGTGCAGCTTCGCCATCTCGTCGTCGGAGAGATCCACCACCTGATAGCCGCCCTGCGTAAGCTGGCTGATAATCTCGCCGCGCTCCTCCAGCCCGCGCGTCAGGCGCACGCCGACGAAAATGCAGGCGTTATCCGCATCGGCGTAGCGATAGTTGAATTCAGTCACCGCGCGTCCACCCAGCGTCTGGCAGAACTTCAGGAAGCTGCCCTGCTGCTCCGGAATGGTCACCGCCAGCAACGCTTCGCGCTGCTCGCCCAGTTCGCAGCGCTCAGAGACGTAGCGCAGGCCGTGGAAGTTGACGTTGGCGCCGGAAAGAATATGCGCCAGCCGCTCGCCTTTGATGTCGTGCTGCTGGATATATTTCTTCATGCCCGCCAGCGCCAGCGCGCCTGACGGCTCCGCTATGGCGCGCACATCTTCAAACAGATCTTTCATCGCCGCGCAGATGGCGTCGCTGTCGACGGTAATGATGTCGTCGAGATACTCCTGGCACAGGCGGAAGGTTTCGCTGCCGATGCGCTTCACCGCCACGCCTTCGGCAAACAGCCCTACGCGCGGCAGATCCACCGGCTCGCCCGCGTCGAGCGCCGCCTTCAGGCAGGCGGAGTCTTCCGACTCCACCGCGATCACCTTGATTTGCGGCATCAGCTGTTTGATCAGCACCGCCACGCCCGCCGCGAGGCCGCCGCCGCCGACTGGCACGAAGACGCGATCGAGATGCGCGTCCTGCTGCAGCAGCTCCATCGCCAGCGTGCCCTGACCGGCGATCACCGCGGGATGATCAAACGGCGGCACGAAGGTGTAGCCCTGCTGTTCCGCCAGCTCAATCGCTTTGGCTTTCGCCTCGTCGAAGTTAGCGCCGTGGAGATAAGCCTCACCGCCAAATGCGCGCACCGCATCTACCTTGATGTCCGCCGTGGTCACCGGCATCACAATCAGCGATTTGATGCCGAGCCGGCTGGCGGAGAGCGCCACGCCCTGCGCGTGGTTGCCGGCCGACGCCGTTACCACGCCGCGCGCTTTCTGCTCTTCGTCTAGTCCGGCGATCATCGCGTAGGCGCCGCGCAGCTTGAAGCTGTGCACCGGCTGCCGATCCTCGCGCTTCACCAGGATGGTGTTGCCGAGACGCGATGAAATTTTTTCCATTTTTTGCAGCGGCGTCACCTGTGCGACTTCATACACGGGCGAGCGCAGCACGGCGCGCAGATATTCTGCTCCGCAGGGCGACGCAGGTAGCGGTTGAGCCTCAGCCATCGGTTAGCCTCCCAGCTTGCTCTTGTCGCGCACCGCGCCTTTGTCGGCGCTGGTGGCGAGCGATGCGTAGGCGCGCAGCGCGAAAGAGACCTGACGCACGCGGTCGTGCGGCGTGTAGGCCGCGTCACCGCGCGCCTCTTCCTCTTCGCGACGCGCATGCAGTTCGTTGTCCGGCACCGCCAGCTTGATGCCGCGGTTCGGGATATCGATCTCGATGATGTCGCCATCTTTCACCAGCGCGATGGTGCCGCCGTTGGCCGCTTCCGGCGAGGCGTGGCCGATCGACAGACCGGAGGTGCCGCCGGAGAAGCGGCCGTCGGTGATCAGCGCGCAGCTTTTGCCGAGGCCCATCGATTTCAGATAGGTGGTCGGATAGAGCATCTCCTGCATGCCCGGTCCGCCTTTCGGCCCTTCGTAACGGATAACGACCACGTCGCCCGCCACCACTTTGCCGCCGAGGATCGCCTCGACCGCGTCATCCTGGCTTTCGTAGACTTTCGCCGGGCCTTTAAAGGTCAGGATCTCTTTATCTACGCCAGCCGTTTTAACAATACAGCCATCTTCGGCGAGGTTGCCGTAGAGCACCGCCAGACCGCCATCCTGTGAGTAGGCGTGCTCACGGGTGCGGATACATCCCTCGGCGCGGTCGTCGTCCAGCGTATCCCAGCGGCAATCCTGCGAAAAAGCCTGGGTGGTGCGGATGCCCGCAGGACCAGCGCGGAACATATCCTTCACTGCCTGGTCTTTGGTCAGCATGATGTCGTACTGATCCAGCGTCTCACGCATCGTCTGCTGCAGGATATTACGGACGCTGGTATCGATCAGTCCGGCGCGATCCAGCTCGCCGAGAATGCCGATAACGCCTCCTGCGCGGTGCACGTCTTCCATATGATATTTCGGGGTGCTCGGCGCTACTTTGCAGAGCTGAGGCACCTTGCGCGACAGGCGGTCGATATCAGAGATATTGAAGTCGATTTCGCCCTCTTGCGCGGCGGCCAGCAGGTGCAGCACGGTGTTGGTGGAGCCGCCCATGGCGATATCCAGCGTCATGGCGTTCTCAAAGGCCGCTTTGGTGGCGATGTTACGCGGCAGCATGTTCTCGTCATCCTGCTCGTAATAGCGTTTGGTCAGGCTCACGATGCGCTTGCCCGCGTTGATAAACAGCGCTTTGCGGTCGGCGTGGGTCGCCAGCAGCGAGCCGTTGCCCGGCTGCGACAGGCCCAGTGCTTCGGTCAGGCAGTTCATCGAGTTGGCGGTGAACATGCCGGAACAGGAGCCGCAGGTCGGACAGGCGGAGCGTTCGATCTGCTCGCTGTCAGCATCGCTCACGTTCGGGTTGGCGCCCTGAATCATCGCGTCGACCAGGTCGAGCTTGATGATCTTATCGGAGAGCTTGGTTTTCCCCGCTTCCATCGGCCCGCCGGAAACGAAGATCACCGGAATATTGAGGCGCAGCGACGCCATCAGCATTCCCGGTGTGATTTTGTCGCAGTTGGAGATGCAGACCATGGCGTCGGCGCAGTGCGCGTTAACCATATATTCCACCGAGTCGGCGATCAGCTCGCGCGACGGCAGCGAATAGAGCATGCCGCCATGGCCCATGGCGATACCGTCATCCACCGCAATGGTGTTGAACTCTTTCGCTACGCCGCCCGCCGCTTCGATCTGCTCGGCGACCAGCTTGCCGAGATCGCGCAGGTGAACGTGGCCCGGCACAAATTGGGTGAATGAGTTGACCACGGCGATAATCGGTTTGCCGAAATCGGCGTCGGTCATTCCTGTGGCGCGCCACAGGGCACGGGCACCCGCCATGTTGCGGCCATGTGTGGTGGTGGCGGAACGGTACTTAGGCATGCTCTGTTTACTCCAGTCTGTAAATGACGCGGGCACAACGGCGCCCGCGCGACTCTCTTGTTATGGGTTAACCTGATCCAGCCAGCCATATTTATCTTCGGTTTCGCCAGTGAACAGGCCGAAGAAAGCTTTCTGGATTTTTTCGGTTACCGGGCCGCGTTTGCCTTCACCGACCTGAATGCCGTCAACGCTGCGTACCGGGGTGATTTCTGCGGCGGTGCCGGACATGAAGATCTCGTCAGCCAGATAGAGCGATTCACGCGACAGCACCTGCTCGCGTACTTCAATGCCCATATCCTGCGCCAGCTTGATGATGGCGTCGCGGGTAATGCCCGGCAGTGCGGAAGAGGTAAACGGCGGGGTAAACAGAATGCCGTCTTTTACTTCAAACAGGTTTTCGCCTGCGCCTTCAGAGATATAGCCGTTGGTGTCCAGCGCGATGCCTTCCTGATAGCCGTAACGACGCGCTTCGCTGCCCACCAGCAGAGAGGAGAGATAGTTGCCGCCCGCTTTCGCGGCGGTCGGCAGGGTGTTTGGCGCCACGCGGTTCCATGAAGAAACCATCGCGTTGATGCCGTTTTCCAGCGCTTCTGCACCCAGATATGCGCCCCACGGGAAGGCGGCGATGATGACGTCGGTGGTATAGCCGTCCGGCGGGTTCACGCCCAGACCGACATCGCCGACAAAGGCCAGCGGACGAATGTAGGCGCTTTTCAGGTTATTGTCGCGCAGTACTTTACGCGTCGCTTCCATCAGCTCTTCTACGCTGTATTTCAGCGGGAAACGATAAATCTTCGCCGAGTCGTGCAGACGCTGCATGTGTTCACGGTGACGGAACACCACCGGACCTTTGTGCGAGTCGTAGCAGCGCACGCCCTCAAACACAGAAGTGCCATAGTGCAGCGCGTGAGACATGACGCTGACCTTGGCGTCTTCCCACTTGACCATCTCCCCGTTGAACCAAATAAAGTCAGCTTTCTTCGTGCTCATTCTTATTTCCTTTCACGACCAGGCGTGGATTTGTTGTGATGTTTGTTGCTGGATTTCGACATTAGCGACATCCATTAATTTGCTTAACTGTGAAGACAGTAAATCGACTGAACGCTGGCTGGCAACGGTCATTTCGATATTAATGTTCTCGCTGTTGGCCGCCGCGCCCATGTTCATGGCGCAGACCTGGAAACCGCGATGGCGGACGACGCGTAAAATGCGCTCCAATATTTCAGGGCGAAAGCGAGCTTCGATAGACAATTGGTGCTGGTTCATACGGTTTTCTCCATCATGTTTGCGTTGCTGGCGCCAGGCGGCACCAGTGGCCAGACGTTTTCATGCTCATCAATCGCAACATGCAGGAAGTAAGCACCTTCACTGTTCAGCAGAGCATCAAGGGCGGCGTCGACCTCGTCTTTACGGCTAATCCGCTGGCCTGGGATATCAAAAGCGCTGGCCAGCGTCAGAAAATCGGGGTTGTCGGTCAGAATGGTTTCGCTGTAACGACCGTCAAAAAAGAGTTGCTGCCACTGGCGGACCATACCGAGACGCTGGTTATCGAGCAGCAGGATTTTCACCGGCAGTTTTTTACGTTTGATGGTGCCCAGCTCCTGGATATTCATCATGATCGAGCCATCTCCCGATACGCAGATCACAGTGTCATCGGGACGGGCAACCTGCGCGCCGACTGCAGCCGGCAAGCCGAAGCCCATGGTGCCCAGACCGCTGGACGTGATGAAATTCTCCGGCGCGTTGAAGTCCATATGCTGCGCGGTCCACATCTGGTGCTGGCCGACATCGGTGGTGACAACGGTACTGGCGGGTTTGCGATCGGAAAGCTGTTTTAGCAGCAGCGGCGCGTAGATCGCCTCGCCGGGATGATCGTAGCGCCAGCTAAATTCCGCTTTCATCGCCTTCACCTCTTCGCGCCAGCCGGCGATCTGCATCGGCATGCTCAGCGCAGGCAGGATCTGATTCAGATCGCCCTGCAGCGAGACGTGCGCGCGGCGCAATTTATTCAGCTCGGCCGGATCGATATCAATGTGGATGACGCTGGCGTGCGGCGCAAAAGTATCGAGCTTGCCGGTGACGCGATCGTCGAAGCGCGCGCCGACGGCAATCAGCAAATCGCAGGACTGAACGGCCAGGTTCGCGGCTTTGGTACCATGCATGCCCAGCATGCCGAGGTACACCTCGCTTTCGCTATCGGCGCTGCCGAGACCTTTTAGCGTGGCGACCATGGGAATGCCGGTCTCCTGCGCCATGGCGCGCAGCGCGGGCACCGCCTGCGCCATACCGACGCCGCCGCCGATATAGAGCATCGGCTTGTGCGATTGCGCCATCAGCGCGCGCGCCGCTTCGATATGCTGCGGTGAATGGGCGAATGTCTCTTCAACCGGCAGCAGATGAGGGGTCAGCTCGCCGCTGGCGATTTGAATATCTTTCGGGATATCGACCAGCACCGGACCAGGACGGCCTGACTGGGCGATTGCGAAGGCTTCCGCCATGACGGAAGGCAGCTCATCCAGCGACTCAACCAAAAAGCTGTGTTTGGTGCAGGCCAGCGACAGGCCCAGCACGTCAATCTCCTGAAAGGCGTCGGTGCCGATAAACGCCGAGGAAACCTGACCGGTGATCGCCACTACCGGTACCGAATCCATCATCGCGTCGGCCAGGCCAGTGATTAAGTTTGTCGCGCCAGGGCCCGAGGTCGCGATGCAGACGCCGGTTTTTCCGGTCGCGCGAGCATAGCCGATTGCCGCGACTACTGCCCCTTGCTCATGACGACACAGTAGGTGTTCCACGCCGCCATCGTAGAGCGCATCGTACACTGGCATGATAGCGCCGCCCGGATAGCCAAATACGGTGTCGACACCCTGCGCGCGTAAAGCCTGAACTACCCACTGTGCACCTGTCATGGTTATTCTCCTGTATCCTTAGGGGAACAACAGAATTTTATGCTACTGCTCATTGTTTGCTCCTCGGTAATTCGCTGATATTTGCACTGGTCAAAAAAAAACCCCCGGACCTTTCGGCGCGGGGGTTTTTGGAATTCCAGGCTTGATTTTTAAGCCTTTCTTTCTCCAGGCGTAGCCCCGCACGGTGGGTTAATAATCACCACCACGCTAATCACGACTAGGCTAATCACTTGTAGAAGGGCTTTCATCTGTTGTCTGTTTTTTCGTTTGTTCGAAGTAATACCTACAGAGTTATCACAGATAGAGGTGCGATGACAACTTTTTCCATCGCTTTTTTTTATGGCTGCTACGAAGATAAATAGATATCTGGCTGTAATCCAACGCTTATTTCATATGTGACAAATATTCATCACGACCGTGGCGCAATAATCAAGTCTGATATTTGTTAAGCGGCTTCGAAAAAAATGCACACGGGTGAACACTCCATCACTTTGCTGCGAACGCTCCCGAAAGAGGAACTTTTTGGTCTCGCGGCCATCTTTCGGTGTCGCCATAATCGCCGCATTAAGGAGCGGTTATGACATTGTCCAGAGTTCTTACCCGAGCGGCGATAGGCGTAGAGGCACCGCTGGTCACCATAGAAGCACATATCAGCAGTGGCCTGCCCGCGCTGACGCTGGTTGGTTTACCTGAAACCACGGTGAAAGAGGCGCGCGAACGGGTGCGTAGCGCCATCATTAACAGCGGCTTCAGCTTTCCGGCAAAGCGCATCACTATCAATCTGGCGCCAGCCGACCTGCCTAAAGAGGGCGGACGTTACGATCTGCCAATGGCTCTTGCGATTCTCGTCGCGTCTGAACAGCTTCCT
The DNA here is from genome assembly GCF_051025595.1 of Pantoea phyllosphaerae. NCBI lineage: Bacteria > Pseudomonadati > Pseudomonadota > Gammaproteobacteria > Enterobacterales > Erwiniaceae > Pantoea > Pantoea phyllosphaerae. The sequence continues at coordinate 2,809 of NZ_JBPFDE010000006.1, read as the reverse complement.
GAGGCAAAACTGGCGCAGCATGAGTTCGTAGGCGAGCTTGCGCTCAACGGCGCGCTCTGCGGCGTTCAGGGCGCGATTCCGGCCGCGATGGCGGCAATGCGGGCCGGACGGCAGCTGATCCTCTCTTCGGAGAATCAGCAGGATGCTGGCCTGATTCAGCATGGCGATACGCTGGTCGCCGCCCATCTACTGGAGGTCTGCGCATGGCTGCAAAATCAGGGCGAGCTTGCGCGCGCTCATTCGCAGCAGGATCGATCTGAAGAACAGACGGAAGACCTGAGCGACATTATCGGTCAGGAGCAGGGACGTCGGGCGCTGGAGATTACCGCAGCGGGCGGTCATAACCTGCTGCTGATTGGCCCTCCCGGTACAGGCAAGACCATGCTGGCTACACGGCTGCCCGGCATTATGCCACCGCTCAGCGACGCAGAAGCGCTGGAGTGCGCCGCTATCGCCAGCCTGGTAGATAAGGTCAGGCTGCAAAGAGCCTGGCGTAAGCGCCCTTTTCGCTCGCCGCATCATAGTGCGTCGCTTTATGCGCTTATCGGCGGTGGATCGCTGCCCCGGCCTGGAGAAATTTCACTGGCGCATAACGGCGTGCTGTTTCTGGATGAGCTGCCCGAATTTGACCGGCGCGTGCTGGATGCGCTGCGAGAGCCTATCGAGTCCGGCGAAATTGCCATCTCCCGCGCCCGCGCAAAAGTGACTTATCCGGCGCGCTTTCAGCTGATCGCCGCCATGAACCCAAGCCCTACCGGACATTATCAGGGGCAGCATAACCGCTGTTCGCCGCAGCAGGTGCTGCGTTATCTGAGTAAACTTTCCGGGCCTTTTCTTGATCGCTTCGACCTGTCGATTGAAGTACCGTTGCTGCCGAGCGGGATGCTGAGTCGGCGTCCTGAGGCAGGTGAGAGTTCAGCCAGCGTCGGTGAGCGGGTGATAAAGGCGCGTGCGCGGCAAATGGCGCGCGCCGGCAAGATTAATGCGCATATGAGTAACGTTGATATCAAGATGTGGTGCGATATCGCCAGAGAGGATGCGGAGTGGCTGGAAGAGGTGCTGAATCAGCTAGGCTTATCAGTACGTGCATGGCAGCGCATTTTAAAGGTGTCGCGGACGATTGCCGATCTGGCGGGTGAAGAGAGAATTTTACGGAGACATCTGCAGGAGGCGGTCGCTTATCGCAGCATCGATCGGTTAATGATTCATCTGCACCGCAGCCTGGAATAAAAAATGGGGCAGCTTGCCCCATTTTGTTTAGTCATCGCTGTCGCTGTAGTCTTCAACCGTATCCATTTGCGGCTTGCCACCTGAGAGCGTATGAAAACGTTTCGGGCGCTTAATGCGGGCGGTATATTTAGACCATACGCGCTCAGCTTCAGTTTGCGGCTCACGCAGACCACGACATACTTCTAAGAAAAGACGCTCTTCTTCCGTAGTCGGCTCACGCTTTGCTAAATCGAGTTCATTAAAAGCGAAACCATGACGTTCCAGCAATTGGGCTTCTTTAATGGTGAAATCACCATGCCGCGAGAAACCGCGCGGATAATGTTTGTTATCAAAGAAACGATTTGTGGTTGAGAAGCTTTCCGCCATCTTACACGCTCCTGATTCTCTTATGGCCGAGCTATTAATGGCGCGGAGTATTAGATAGGCTTGACAGAGTGTAAAACAAAACATTTAAATCTATACGACAAACATTTTTTGGGAGAAGGCTGTGGATACGGAATTACTGAAAACTTTCCTGGAAGTGAGCAGAACTCGCCATTTTGGACGGGCTGCAGAAGCACTTTACCTCACACAGTCCGCCGTCAGCTTTCGCATCCGTCAGCTGGAAAATCAGCTGGGCGTTAACCTTTTTACTCGCCATCGCAATAACATACGGCTGACATCGGCGGGAGAACGTCTTTTGCCCTATGCGGAAAGCCTGATGAGCACATGGATGATGGCGAAAAAGGAGGTTTCGCATACGCAGCAGCACCACGAGCTGTCAATAGGGGCCAGCGCGTCGCTCTGGGAGGCCTACCTGACGCCGTGGCTGCAAACCCTGTATGAGAACCGGGAGAGCCTGCATCTTGAAGCGCGGGTGGCGCAGAGGCATCTTCTGGTTAAGCAGCTTCATGAGCGCCAGCTGGATCTGCTGATCACGACCGAAGCGCCGAAGATGGATGAGCTGACCAGCCAGCAGATCGGCCATATCTCTCTGGCACTATTTCGGGCGCGTAAAACAGAGAAGCGAGAGAGATACGACTACATCAAGCTGGAATGGGGCGCGGACTTTCATCAGCATGAGAGCTATTTGTCAGGCGGCGATGATGTTCCGGTGTTAACTACCACTTCAGCGCACGTAACGCGAGAGCTGCTTTATACCACAGGCGCCTGCGCATTTTTGCCAGACTACTGGCATAGCCTGTATAGCGACCTTGTGGTGATCGCTGATACGCCGGTGGCGGTGCGTCCCTTATATGCGGTGTGGCTGCAGAACAGCGATCAGCAGGCACATATTCGACAGCTGCTCAAGTTTCCGGTACTGGCGCGCTGATATTGCAGGCTTAAACGGTGAAGAGGCTGACGCTGTCGGCCTTTTTTGATCTTTTTGCCAAATAGAAAGCAAAAAAAATCCTTTGCCGAAGCAAAGGATTCTTTTTTCTGGCAGGGGCGGAGGGACTCGAACCCCCAACACCCGGTTTTGGAGACCGGTGCTCTACCAATTGAACTACGCCCCTAAAGAGGGTGGCGGTGCGGACGGGACTCGAACCCGCGACCCCCGGCGTGACAGGCCGGTATTCTAACCGACTGAACTACCGCA